>NZ_FNNG01000009.1 GCF_900106765.1 Tepidimicrobium xylanilyticum | reverse complement strand
GCTTAATTCTGTTAAAGATCTAGGGAAACCTAATGCTATTGTTAGTGACCGCTACAATGCATACAATGTCCCAGTAAAAACTGTATTAGGAAAAGATGTTAAACATATTCGTGTCGAAAGCTTTAAAGATGATATTTCTAATAATCTAATTGAATCTTTCCACCATCAATTTAAAGCTTGGTATAAAACAAAGCAAGGTTTCAATTCTTTTGAATCAGCAAATAACCTAATCAGCATGTTTATATTTTCTATAATTTTGTTAGGCCACATTCATCTCTTAATGGTTTAACTCCAGCCCAAGTTGCTGGATTAAATCTAAATGAAAGAGAGAAGAAAAAGTATCTTCTTGTAGCATAAATTTTGCTTTAATTTCGCCAAAATATTTTTCAAATGTACGTCCTTGAGATTGTCAAGGACGCGCTTTAGCGCGTTCATTTTACCCTTGACAATCTCAAGGCGGACTTTTATAATCGTCAAGGCGAAATTGAAAGTAATTTAAAGCAATTCTATAAAACATTGTGCTATTTTTTCATGTTTAGTTTACAAAGCCTACTTTTTTAACTATCTACATAGTCAATAAAAATCGCTTGAAATTTATCTGCAGAAATTTTTATTCTGTATGCCATAAGAAATTCTATCTGTCTATCACTAAGTTCCGGGTCATAAATTATCATTTCTGAGTCTCCAACCATATGATCATCTATATAATCTTTAAATTCATCAAGATTATTGTATGTTTTTACATAAATTTTACCATCATACTCTTCAATGATTTTGTCAATCTTTTTTTTAGTATCTTCTCTGTACGACTTGTCCGAATATGTTGGATAAATAATTTCATCTGGATTATAATTTTCTTTGTCAATAAAAATGGCCTGAAATTCATCTCCTAATTCATTTATTCTATCTGCCCTAATCAATTCTATACGTTTGTTGCTAACCTCTGGATCATAAATTATCGCATCCGAGTCTTCAAGCATATGAGCATTCATATAATCGTTTAATTCATCAAGATTATTATATATTTTTACATAAATCTTTCCACCATACTTTTCAATAATTTTATCAATTTCTTTCCTACTTTCTTCGTTATACGATTTGTCCGAATATGTTGGATAAATGATTTCATCTGGATTGTAGGTTCCTTCTGCAAAAAACATATTTTTCCCTATTGGCAGAATAAGTAATAAACAGATTAATAGGGTCAAAATTGTTTTTCTCAAAATATCCCTCCCTTCTTTAGCTAGTTTATTAAAATATGATGATAATATTTTTATGCTTTGTACTAATTTCCTAAAAATATGAATTATTCATAAGGCTTAACTCTACTTATTAAGAATATACCATATTTATCCTAATATTTGCTTAAAATGGTACGAATGGTAGGAAAAACGGTACGAATAGTTAAAAATAGCACCTTTGTTCCAAAAACTTTAAATTTATTATTACAGACATTATAATTTATATACTAAAACAGTGGTGCTAGCTTGTTATATACATGTTTACATTTCTCATTCCTACAAAACGATATTCAGGGAAAATAGTTTATCAGATATGCCAAATACAATTAAAGATGAGTTAAAACATAAAAGAAATGCTATCCAATACAAATTTATCAGTATTATACTTTTAAGATATAGGAAAAAACACTTTTAAAATAAATGAGGTTATTGAAAACACGGTTCTCATAAGAAAAAGAACCACGTTTTATCTTTCTATATTTTTAAAATAAGTTTTGACGAAGCTGAATCGCTGGTAGTGTAAAATAATTTGTGCTTTTGCGAAAAACTTAGCTCCTTTCTGGCAAGAATCAAAATAAAATTCTAAAAAGAAAGGAGCTACTTTTATGTCAGCATTACAAAAAGAAGTTCTAAGAAATATGATCAAAGATGGTAATCTAAAAACAACTGGAGACCTTCATTCATATCTTAAGGATATGTTTAAGGATATTCTCCAAGAGATGTTAGAAGCAGAACTGGAAATAGAATTAGGATACGCTAAAGGAGATAAGAAAAACAAGCAAACCGATAATAGAAGAAATGGTTATTCAGAGAAAACAGTAAAAACTCAATTTGGTGAAATACCAATAGAAGTCCCCAGGGATAGAAATGGTGAATTTGAACCAATGGTGGTATCAAAGAATAAGCGTGATATTTCAGGAATAGAAGAGAAAGTAATATCTCTTTACTCAAGGGGCATGTCTACCAGATATATACACAATCAGATTAAAGATATATATGGAATTGAATTATCTGCAGAAATGGTAAGTAAGATACCTGATAGTATAATACCTCAGATAAAAGAATGGCAAAATAGGCCCTTAGAAGCAATATATCCATTTGTTTTCATGGATGCTATCCATTACAAGGTTAAAGAAGATGGTCAAATTAAAAATAAGCCCGCTTATGTAGTCTTAGGTGTAAATTTAGATGGATACAAAGATGTACTTGGCATTTGGATTGGCGAAAACGAAACATCTAAGTTTTGGTTAGGAGTACTAGATGACCTAAAAAATAGAGGTGTAGAAGAAGTACTAATATTTAGTGTAGATGGGCTAACAGGGCTAAAAGAAGCGATACAAGCAACTTATCCTAATGCTGAAGTTCAACGATGCATAAAACTCTTTTAAATACGTAAGCTACAGAGATTTAAAGGAGTTTTCTAAAGATTTTAAGAGTGTATATAAGGCTGTTAATGAAGAGACTGCGCTAGACAACCTAACACAACTTAAAGAGAAGTGGGGTAAAAAGTATCCTTATGCATTTAGAAGTTGGGAAATGAATTGGGATGTACTATCACCATTTTTCAAGTATCCAGCTGAGATTAGGACTATAATGTATACCACAAATATAATTGAAGGCTTCCATAGGCAATTAAGGAAGGTTACAAAGACAAAATCAGTGTTCCCATCAGATCAAGCATTGGAAAAGATATTGTATTTAGCAACCCAAAATGTTACTAAACGATGGACTCAAAGATATAGAAATTGGGACCTAATATTAAATCAGCTAATGATATTCTTTGAAGTAGAATAGAAAAACACCTTAAATAACTAAATATAACAAAGAGGCTATAGCAAAATAGCGAAACTATTTCAAGCTATAGTCTCCCTCACCAAAAAGGGAAATTTAATTCTTGCTAGTAAAGGACATCTAAGTTTTTTATAAGCACAAAATTATTTACAGTCTCGAATCGCTTTTTTTATTTACAACCTTGTCCTACCCTATATAGATCATATATTTTGGAATATTCTCCTGAACCTAGTTTGGTAGTATAATCAGAGTTTGTATAAAACTGCGTGTAAGTTCTCTTTTGTAGCATTCCATCTCTAAATCTATGTTGCTCTTCAAAATAATAGTAAGCATCCTTCATATTCCTATTATAAAGCCACGTTGCGACGATCACTGCTACTCCAGCAGCTGGTGTACCAAATATACTTGCAATTACACCTATTAACATAGCGTAATCAGAATAAACTAGTGATCTTGATGTATATCCTGATCTCACTACTTTCCAATTAGAATCTGGGATACATGGTACTTTCATCGTAGGTGAAGCGTTATTATATAAGTCAAATGTTTCTAAACTCACTATTTTTAGACTAATTGTTTATATTATGTTGCCATTCTTGTCTTCTATCATTATATTTTCATCTTTTTTAAAAATAGTAAAAGTATCATCATCAGTCGTTACTATATATTTATATGTGCCATCTTTTTGTAAATAAGATTCTACAAATTCTATTTTATTATCTTCTTTATTTTGTATTTTAATTTTAGTATATTCTTTAGATTCTATTATTGATGTTATTATCAAATTCTCTTCTTTAAATAAAAAATTACTATCGTCATAAGCCAAAACCTGAGATGCAAACATAAATAACATTAATACACTTAACAAAAGTGATATCCCTCTTATACTATTAATCATATTATTTTCCCCCTTTCATTATTCTTTTTTCGATAATCTTTATCAAAACAATTAAAGCTAAACCAGTAAATAGTATTACTGCTGTTAATGTATCACTCATACCTAACCGTGAGTTTGTAAAAACGGCAAACAATACTACAATAAAAATAATCCACTGCAGGATAAAAAATAATTTATTTTGCATAATATAACACCCCTTTTGATTTTTAAACATAAAGTGCAGTTATCACACCATTTTTATTTCACCACCTTTATTTGATTACTTGAGTAATACATATTTTGATGTTGTTATATAGTATATTATTGTTTAAAAAGCCAACAAAATAGTGGGAGCCTTTTACAATTTATTTAAATATTCTTATTAAGCATAGACTATATATTGCAATATATTTAATTGAGGAAATTGTATTATTACACTTTTGAACCTGATTTAAAAAGTATAATTATGCATTTTTTATTTATACTGAATATACCACATTTAATATAAGTTTTGTCAAAAACGGTACGAATGGTAAGAAAAACGGTATGAATGATTAAAAACAGAACCTCCATTCCTAAGAACAGAGGTTTATAATCACTTAACTATAATAATCTCACCTATATTTTCAAATCCATATCCTCCCAAGGCTTCTACCCTTTCTTTAAACTCCTGGGATTTTAAAGTCCTTATAAATTCCTTAACCCTTTCATCTTCAAGTAATTCATAGGGTAGCAAAAAGTCGTAGTCTTCGTAGGCTATATCGATAAAATCTAAATCCAAAGCCTTGGCTGCTGAATATATGCCTAGTCCTACACTGGCAGAGCCAGTTTTTACCGCTGTGGCTACTGCCATATGGGTTGTCATCTCCCTGTCGTAGCCTCTTATATTGGCTGGATCGATATTTTCCTTATTCAAATGGTAATCTAGTAAAATCCTAGTTCCTGCTCCCCTTTGCCTATTTACATATACTACATCTTCCCTTACTAAATCTGAAAAATCCTTAATCCCCTTAGGATTCCCTTTTTCTACTATAAAGCCTTGATGCCTTTTTACACCCTTTATAAGGGCCATCTTCTGCCCTGGAAAATACCTTTCCACATAGGAGATATTATATTCTCCCGTTTCCAAATCTAAAAGGTGAATTGGCGCAATATGGCATTCTCCTCTTTTCATGGCTAGGATTCCCCCCATGCTTCCTACATGACCTGATGAGAGCTTTACCATATCCCCTAAAATATCCATTATCATATCGTGGCTGCCAATGGAAACTAGGGTTTCCTTTATCCGATTTAATGGCTTAAGTAGCTTTACCTTTACACTGCCTCCTGCATCTACCCCTTCTAAGGATTGGGGTATTATGGCTATGCCATCTGCCTTTACTAGGCTCATGGTAACTCCTGCACCGCTGGATAGAGGAGTAGCTATTAGCTTATCCTTTACATAGCCCAGATTAACCCTTATAAGCTCCCTACTCTTTAAAGTAGATGTTATCTTCTTAGATATGATGGCATCTACAAAAGTATCCTTTTCCTCTTTTAGGCCAATGTATTTCAATATTATAGGTGTGACGAAGGTTTCAAAAACCAGATAAGCGGATACTGGGTAACCTGGGATGCCCATTACAGGCTTTCCATTTATTATGCCTAAAATGGTGGGCTTACCCGGTTTTAAGGCAACTCCATGAATTATTACTTCACCCAATTCCTCTATTACATTGGCCGTATAATCCTTGGAACCTGCCGATGAACCAGCTCCAATTAATAAAATATCGTTTTCTTCTACTCCTTTTAATACGGCCTCCTTAATCTTTTCATAGTCATCCTCTATGGGAGAATACCTTTTAGGAAGGCCTCCTGCCTCCACTGTTAAGGCCTCAAACACCCTTGAGTTGGAGTCAATTATCTTTCCAGTTTCAAGCTCTTTTATTTCCTCTATTATTTCTGAGCCCGTTGGAAGGATTCCTACCTTAGGTTTTTTATATACCCTTACCTTCTCTATACCTCCAGAAATTAAAGCCCCTATGTCGATAGGCCTTATTTTATGCTTAGAGGGTAGTATCATTTCGGTGGCTACTATATCCTCCCCAATAGGCCTTATATGCTGCCAAGGATGGGCAGCTTTTAGTATTTGTACTTTACCATCTCCCAACTGGATTACATCCTCTATCATTATTACCGCATCATAAGGATCCACTACTGGATTTCCTGTATTGATGTATAAAAAATCCTTTCCTTCTTCCAATGTTTTGGGATTTATTTCAGTAGCCCCTATGGTTTTAGCCGATTCAACTAAGATTCCATCCATGGCTGCAGCATTATAATTTGGAGAGGATAGCCTGGCATATACAGCCTCAAAAGTTACCCTGCCTAAAGAGTTTACTACATCTATTTCCTCCCATTGGGCTTTTATATTCAATTTGTCAAAGTATTCTTTTTTAGCCACATCCACATCTATATTATCTATATAGATATTCCTCTTATTATTCACCTTGATAAACACCACCTTTATTCAATTAACAATTGACAGCCATATTCCATTCACAATTTAAAATTCACAATTGTCCTAGGTTACCTATAGCAAGTAGACTTCCCTTTCCTCTCCCTTATATATCCCTTCCTCATGGGGTTTAATTATTATATAGCCGTCGGAGTTTGATAATAAGGTTATCATGCCGGATTTTCCGAAGCTAGGGCTAGCGTATGTTTTGCCATCTCTTTCTTCCAATTTTACCATTTGATAAGTTTGCTGGCCTGGTGATGATGGGAAGTTAAAGTCCATTATGGCTTTGGTTTTTAATTTGTGGTTATGAACTTCCATCTTTTTATAGATAAACTCCTCTATAATGGCTCCAAATACTATGATAGAGGATACGGGATGGCCTGGTAGACCTACTATCAGTTTCCCCTTACCTTCTCCTAAAATGGTAGGCTTGCCTGGTTTTATGGAAATGCCATGGACAAATACTCCCCTGCCCTCAAAGGAATCGATTACCCTTGCCGTATAATCTCTAGCGCCTACAGAGCTTCCTCCAGATATAAGGACAATATCGGATATGTCTAACCCTTTTTCCACTTGTTGCCTTAATAGTTCATAATCATCCTTTACAATTGCTTTTCCAGTTATTTCTCCTCCTAGTTTAACTATGGCAGAATAAAGGGTATAGCTATTAATATCCCTAATCTTACCTAATTCTAATTCTTCATCTAAATCTATTATCTCATCTCCCGTAGAAATTATATAGAATTTAGGCTTTTTATATACCTTAACCCTAGATATGCCTAAAGCAGCTAACACTCCTATTGATTCAGGAGTTAGCCTTTTTCCCCTTTTAAGGGCCCTTTCCCCCTTCCTTATATCGTCTCCCTTTAAGATTATATTTTCATTAAAGGCGATGGGTTTATACACCATTAAATTTTCTTCATCTAACTTTTCCGTATATTCCACCATTACCATTCCATCGGCACCTTGGGGAATCATGCCGCCTGTTGGAACATACATGGTCTCTCCAGATTTTATTTCCTTTTCAGCAGCCTCTCCCATCCTCACTTCTCCCAATATATTAAAGAGGCTTGGCACCGACTCGCTGGCCCCTTGGCTATCTTTGGATTTGATGGCATAGCCATCTACGGTAGAGCGATTAAACTCTGGCACATCTATATGGGAATAAATGTCCTCTGCTAAAATCCTGTTGGTTGCTTCCAAAATGGATACCTCTTCTGCCTTAAATTCATACTCCTTAAAAGCTTCCATCAATCTATTTATTGCCTCTTGAACCGAGACTACATCAAAAAAATCCATATTTAATGACCTACCTTTCCAAATGGATAATATCATGGCATAACCTTTCCGATTGCTCCATATTATGGGTGACGATTATTACCGTCCCATTGGTTTCCTCATTAAACCTTAGTATTTCCCTTTCCATAACTTTTACCGATTCTGGGTCTATGTTGGATGTAGGTTCGTCTAATAATAGTAATTCCGGATTAAATACTAAGGCCCTAGCTAAGCTTACCTTTTGAGATTCCCCTCCTGATAGGAGATGGCCTTTCTTGTCCTTTAATCCTTCTATTTCTAACCTTTCCATTATGTTCTTTACCCTTTCTCGCCTTTCATCCCTATTTACTCCCCTCACCTTAAGAGGATATTCTATGTTTTCATATACCTTCCTTCTGAATAGGTAGGGCTTTTGGAATACTAAGGTCATCTTCTTATAGATGTTCTTATCTAAAAGCTTTCCATCGTATTTTACAGTGCCTAAAAACTCCCTATCTAGGCCGGATATGATGTTTAGTAAAGTGGATTTGCCAGAACCATTAGGCCCTATTAGGCCTGTAATCCTTCCTCTTTTGATTTTTAATTCTTCTATGTCTAAAACTAGTTTTTCCCCATAGTATTTTTTTAAATTGTGAATACTTATTTCCATACTAATCATCCCCACTATAAGAATAGATTAAACTATTAATTCCAAAGGAAATTATGAGTAAAACTATGCCTAAGGCTATGGCCATAGGATAATCTCCCATGGAGTTCATCATGGATATGGTAGTGGTAATAACTCTGGTTCTATTCCTGATGTTACCCCCTACTATCATAACTGCTCCAACTTCAGATATGGCCCTAGAAAAGGCAGTTACTATATTAACCATTAAATCCAATTTAAGCTCTTTAATTATCAGTATTATAATATCTAGTTTATTCCCTCCTAAGGTTTGGCCTATCCTTTCTATCTCCTTTCCCCTATTTTTAGAAAGGCTGTAGGTAAGGCCTAAAATCAATGGGGTTACCAATAATGTTTGAGCTATAATCATAGCCTTAGGAGTATAAAGAAGGTCAAACTTTCCAAAAGGCCCCCTTCTTGAAAGCAAAATGGCAACTACTAAGCCTACAATGACAGAAGGAATGCTCATAAAGGTATATAGTATTCGAGAAAAGGCCCTTTTACCCTTAAATTCCTTCAAGCCTAGATGAATTCCAAGGGGAATGCAAAGAAAGGATGCTATTATAGTAGCTGTAGTCGAAACGATTAAGGATAGGGATATTATGCCATATACTTCCTTATCAAACCCTATAAGTAGTTTTAAAGCTTCCTTAAAACCTTCCTGTATGTAATCCACATAATTCACCACCTAAAACATAAGCTGCATATCATAAATTTAATATGCAGCTTACTATTCCTATTAGTCAAGTTTTGCATTTGGCACAAATAATGGCATTCCGTATTCTTCAACTCCATATTCTCCTATTAACAGCTGGGTATCAGGAGATAACAGCCAATCCATAAACCTTTCTGCACCTTCTTCGTCGATTCTTTCCTTTACTTCATCATCGAATTTCTCTGGATTTACAGGTATTATACCGTATTGGTTGAATAGATTCTCATCACCTTCTATTATTATGTCTAAATCTAGAGTATCTCTCATGCTTAAGTAGGTTGCCCTATCACTAATGGTGTAAGCTTGTTTTTCATCGCTAATCTTTAACACATCTCCCATACCGGAGCCAGCCTCCAGATACCATTCTCCTGCTGGTTCTATTTGGGCTTCCTTCCATATGGAAAGCTCTTTCTTATGGGTTCCTGAATCGTCTCCCCTGGAAATGAAGGTATATTCATTTTTAGCAATGGTCTTTAGGCCTTCTAAAATATCATTTGGTGAGTTCTCCTTTAGGTTTAAAGGATCTTCCTTAGGACCTACAAGGATAAAGTCATTATACATTACATCCTTCCTTACCTTTCCATATCCTTCCGCTACAAACTCTTCCTCAGATTCCTTAGCATGAACTAAAAGAATGTCTGCATCCCCATCTCTTCCCATTTGCAAGGCCTTTCCTGTACCAACGGCTATTACATCCACCTCTATGCCAGTCTCCTCTTCAAATATTGGCAATATGTAGTCTAATAGTCCACTATCTTGAGTACTAGTAGTGGTAGCCAATATAATCCTACCACCTGTTTCTTCTTCTACACCATTTTCTACCACATCATTTTCTTCCACACTGTCTACATTTTCCTCAACTTCACCTACATCTTGACCCTCATCCTTGGGTGTACAGCCTACTAGCACAGTAAAGATAAGTAAAATACTTAAGGTTAGTGCTAATATCCTTTTCATTGGAATCATCTCCTCTTTGTATTTTTTGAGTTCTAAAACTTTTAAAAAAGAAAAAGTCCTTGGAAAGGACTATAAAGCCATATGAATATGGCTAAACTTATCATTTTCCTTTCCAAATACGGGAGGCATAAGGATTTCTCCTCATACCCATCGGCTTAATTTTCATAGCCTAAGCCTTAGAAAATCAAGCTCGGAAAATTTGTGTAGATATTCATTTTTTGTCCTCTGGCAAATCCTATAAGGGTGATTCCTAATTCCTCTGCCAAGTCCACCGATAAACTGGTGGGGGCTGAGCGGGATACTATTACTGGAACCTGCCTTTTAGCAGATTTTATAAGGATTTCAGAGGATATCCTTCCGCTGGTTAGAATTATCTTATCCTTGGTTTCAACTCCCTCTAATAGGGCTTTCCCAAATATCTTATCTAGGGCATTATGCCTTCCTATATCTTCTTCAAACAGAATTATATCATCTTTACTACATAAAGCACAGCTGTGGACTCCACCTGTATTTAGGAAGAGCTCCGATTTTTTATTAAATTCCCTTATAAGCTCCTTAATCCTTTCCACTTCTACAGCTAAGGGTTTTTCTATTTTCTTAGACTTGAAGGAATCTAAGACATTATAAAATAGAGTCCCCTTGCCACAGCCTGAGGTTATGGTTCTTTTTCCCCTTAGTTTTTCACTAAATTGGTTTATATTCTTTAGGTAAATATAACCTAAACCCTTATCTTCATCAATTGAAATTCTATCTATATCTTGTAAGGAGGTTAGGAAACCTTCGGAATAGAGAAAGCCTACCATTAACTCCTTTAAGGAACCGGGACTACAAAGAAGAGTTATTACCTCCTCATCGTTTATGAATATGGTAAAGGGATATTCTTTTATTACCACATCCTCCTCTTCCTTGGCTTCATCCCCTTTTATTCTTACTATATTTACCCTTTTAATACTCTCCATCCTATCTACCCCAATTTTGACTATTTATGGTCTTTAAATAGTCGTATAATTCCTCTTTTGTATTTAAATTTAAGAACATATCCCAATTGGGACTGAACTCCCTAGCCTTTTCTTCCTCTATATAATGGACTTTTAATTTAGACAATAGGGAGTTTACAGACCTTCTATTTTGGGTTAGGTGTTCTTCAATATCTTCTATTATACCCTTAGAATAAAAAGCGTTAAAAGGCTCAATCCATTCTCCATACTTTGTTACACAGGCTTTTACATTTGCCCCCTCTATCTGACTCTTCATATATTGTATATAGTCCAGGTTTATATTTGGCATGTCACAAGCTATGAAGTATACATAATGGGAATTGGCTACCGTAAGACCTGCATGGATTCCAGATAGGGGCCCCTTTCCCACTATTATATCCTTGGTTATTTTATCGCTAAAGCCTAGATAGTATTCGGATTTATTGGTTACCACTATTATTTCATCGAATAGCTTACTTAATTTTCTCCTTAAGCTATCTATAAGCCTTCTTTCGTTTATCTTCAACAGCTGTTTATCAAAACCCATGCGGCTACTCTTGCCACCAGCTAGTATAACAGCTGTGCCAAATTCTTTCATACCAACACCTACCTAGCGCAATCACCAGTTTGGCCTTTAAGTATCTCCAAACCATGGTGAAGGCTATCTATTATATATTCTAAGGATTCTTTGACTGCTTTTGGACTTCCTGGAAGATTTACTATTAGGGTTTCTCCCCTTATGCCTGATACGGCTCTAGATAACATAGCCCTGGGGGTAATGCTGAGGCTATAGTATCTTATAGCCTCAGCTATTCCATTAGCCATCCTATCGCAAGCTTTAATTGTAGCTTCAGGAGTTACATCTCTTTTGCTAAATCCCGTCCCTCCTGTGGTTAAAATTAAATCTAGCTTCAATTCATCGGCCATATGAATCATCTCTTCTAAAAGAGACTTTTCATCATCAGGAAGAATCACTGATTTTTCTACCTTGTAGCCTTTTGATTCTACAATTTCCTTTATAATTTTTCCGCTTAAATCTTCCCTTTCTCCAGCACATCCCTTATCACTGGCTGTAATTATTCCTACTTTAAACATGCTTTCAACTCCCTAATCTTTCCAATCTAACAGCAGCTACTTTCAATTCTGGAATTTTAGCAATAGAGTCTAATTTAGTATTGGTTAGGTAATTAGCTGCCCCTTCAGCAAAGTGGAAGGGCATAAACAATACATTTTCGTCTACTATGTCGGTAACTTTAGCCCAGGTGATAATGCTACCTCTTCTTGAAGTTAATCTTACCTTTTCCCCATGGGAAATGCCTAATTTATTGGCCGTTACCTCATTTATCTCCACATAGGATCTAGGGGACAGTTTATTCAATCCTTCAACCCTTCCTGTCATAGTCCTAGTGTGGTAGTGGTAGAGTACCCTTCCTGTAGTAAATATAAATGGGTATTCCGGATCTGCAACTTCTGCACTCTGCCTATGGTCTATTGCCATAAATAGTCCTTTACCCCTAGCAATGGTATCCTTATGGAGATACTTGGTTCCTGGATGATCTATATCTGGACAAGGCCATTGGATGCCTTCTTCTTCTATTCTATCGTAGGTTATTCCGCCATACTGGGGTACAACCCTTCTAATTTCCTCCATTATCTCAGAAGGATGTAGGTATTTTTTATTATAGCCCAGCCTATTCATTAGCTCCATTAAGATTTGCCAATCGGGCTTAGCATCTCCAACTGGCTCAATGGCCTTTCTAACCCTTTGAACCCTTCTTTCCGTATTAGTAAAGGTTCCGTCCTTTTCCGCAAAGGAGGCAGCAGGTAATACTACATCGGCTAATTCCGCTGTTTCCGTTAGGAATATATCCTGTACCACTAGGAAGTCTAAATTGGTTAAGGCCTTCCTTACGTGGTTAATATCCGGGTCGGATACCATTGGGTTTTCACCCATTATATATATGAATTTAATATCTCCTTTTTCTGCTGCATCCAATATTTCAGGAATGGTTAGACCTGCTCTATTTGGAATACTGGTCTCCCACAAGCTTTCAAACTTCTCCTGAACTTCTGGATTGAATACCTTCTGATAGCCTGGTAAATCGGCTGGCAATCCACCCATATCGCAAGCTCCTTGAACATTGTTTTGTCCTCTTAATGGATTAACTCCAGCCGATTCCTTTCCAATATTACCACAGAGTAAACTTAAATTGGATATGCTCATTACCGAATGAGTTCCCGTAGTATGTTGAGTTATTCCCATAGCATAATAAATTCCTGCTTTTTCAGCTTTAGCATAAATGAGAGCAGCCTTTACAATATCCTCTTCTTTAACGCCACATATTTTGGCTACTCTATCGGGGGTATAATCCATTATTAGCTCTTTAAACTCCCCAAAGTTTTCTGTTCTCTCTTCTATGAACTTCTTATCATATAAATCATTATTAATGATTACATTCATCATCCCATTTAAGAGGGCAATGTTAGTTCCTGGTTTTATCTGTAAGAATACATCTGCATAATCTGCTAATTCAATCCTTCTTGGATCTGCTACTATTAGTTTTGCTCCTCTTTTCACTGCCCTCTTCATGACCGTTCCAATTACTGGATGATTTTCAGTGGTATTAGAACCTATTACGAATATAGCATCGGTATTTAATATCTCCTCAATACTATTGGTCATGGCACCACTGCCCAATGTTGTTGCAAGACCTGCAACTGTTGAGGCATGTCAGAGGCGGGCACAATGGTCCACATTATTGGTTCCTATAACAGCCCTAAACATTTTCTGGAATAAATAATTTTCCTCATTGGTACATCTAGCAGAAGTAAGGCCGGCAAAGGCTTCTGGACCATTTTTTTCTTTAATTTCCTTAATCTTATTTACTATTAGCTTATAAGCTTCATCCCAGCTAGCCTCTTCAAATTTACCGTTCTTCTTAATAAGGGGCTTTTTTAGCCTGTCCGGGTGATTTATAAAGGAATAGCCAAATCTGCCCTTTACGCATAGTAAGCCATTATTAGCCTTTCCCTTAACTGGCTCTACTCCCACAACCCTGCCGCCTTTAACTAGCAATTCCATCTGACAGCCTACACCACAATAGGAACAGGTAGTCTTAACTTTCTTTACCTCCCAAAGCCTAAACTTTTCCTTCCTCTTAGGCATTAAGGCTCCCACAGGGCAAGCTGCTACACAGTTTCCACAGGATACACAATTAGAAGTAGCTAATCCTAAATCAAAGGGGGTAACTACCTTAGTATTGAATCCCCTATTTTCCAATCCTATTGCATTGGTACATTGAAGCTCAGAACATACCCTAACGCATTTACCACACAGTATACATTTATTAGGGTCATAAGTATAGAAAGGGTTAGAGTCATCTATAGGGTAGTTCTTCTTCTCGCCCTTATACGACCCCATCTCAACCCCATATTCAAAGCAATAGTCCTGCAGTTTACATGATCCTGATTTGCTACAAGTCAAACAATCGTTTGGGTGGTTTGAAAATAATAAATCCAATATTTCTCTTCTTGCCCTTATTACCTTTTCGCTGTGAGTTTCAATGACCATTCCATCTCTTACCTTAAGGGAACAAGAGGTTTCAAGCTTTCCTTTCCCTTTCAATTCAACTAAGCATAATCTACATGCAGCATGGGGTTCTAATCTATGGTCATAACATAAAGTTGGTATGTCTATTCCTAATTTTCTGCAAGCTTCAAGTACTGTAATATTATCAGCCACATTATACATCTTTCCATTAATGGTTATATTAGCCATCTTATTCAACTCCTACTTGCTTTTCTCCTCTTCTAGTAATAATTTTTCGAATACATCACCCAATTCTAAAGCTTCCTTCCAACTAGTTTCTACAAACTTTCCATTAACCTTTTTATAAGGAGTCTCAGGTTCATTTACATATAGAAATTCAGTAGTAAGCCTTCCCTTTAAGCATAAAGGCCTTCCTTCAGATGGAGCTTTTGCCCTTACTGCAATATTTTTTCCCCTTTTAGATATTACTTCAAAATTACATCCATAATCACAAGCTTTACATTTAACACCCTTTATATCGCTATCCCAAACTCTAGTTTTTCCTAATAGCCTCTTATCCACTAAAGCTCCTACTGGACATACAGTTACACATCTATTACAGGATACACAGGTAGATTCCTCTAGTGTAAAATCTGCATCAGCAACTATTCGGGTGTCAAAACCCCTGCCTGCAAAGGATAAAACCTTTCTATCGTGAACCTGAGCACAGGTTCTTACACATTTACCACACAGGATACACTTGCTATCGTCCTTTAATATATAAGGACTGGATGTGTCTACATAATTAGGTCTTCTTGCCCCACCGTGTTTCCTAAACTTAACATCATATCTATAGGCATAGGTCTGAAGTAAGCATTCACCTGCTTTTTGACAGGTTAAACAATCATTAGGATGGTTGTCTAAAAGGAGTTGTAGAATTTCCCTCCTCATGGCCACTACCCTTTCCGATTCGGTATATACAACCATCCCTTCCCTTACCTTAGTAGAACAGGAAGCTTCTAACTTTTTTCTTCCCTCTATCTCTACTAAGCAGAGCCTACAAGCAGAAACTACCTCTAAATTGGGGTCATAGCATAGAGCAGGAATATCTATGCCTATTTTCTTTGCTGCTTGAATAATATAATAATCCTTGGGCACTGTTACCTTTTGCCCATCTATAGTAAGAGTTACATTTCCCATAATAAACCTCCCATTTCTATCTCTTGATTACAGCTCCAACTGGACAAACCTCCATACAAGTACCACATTTAATACATTCATCGGTATTTATTACATGTCTTTCCTTTACTTTTCCACTAATGCAAGAAACAGGACAGTTTCTAGCACATTTAGTACAGCCTATACAATTTTCTGTAATAAAGAACTGTAATAGGGCTTGGCATGAACCGGCTGGACATCTCTTTTCGTATACATGGGCTTCATATTCATCCCTAAAATACTTCATAGTAGATATTACTGGATTTGCAGCAGTTTGTCCTAGACCGCATAAGGAACCATTGGTTATGGTTTCAGATAGGGATTCTAGCCTATCTAAATCCTCTGGAGTTCCTTCCCCATTGGTTATCCTTTCTAATATTTCTAACATTCGTTTAGTTCCTTCCCTACATGGAACACATTTACCGCAGGATTCTTCTACGGTAAAATCCAAGAAAAATCTTGCTATATCTACCATGCAATTATCCTCATCCATTACAACCATTCCACCAGAACCCATTATGGAACCCAACTCTGCTAAGGATTTAAAATCTACAGGAGTATCTATGTATTCCTTTGGTATACAACCACCAGAAGGTCCTCCTGTTTGAACTGCCTTAAATTCTTTCCCATTAGGTATGCCTCCACCTATGTCGTAAATAATGTCCCTCAATGTAATTCCCATAGGTATTTCAACTAATCCAGTGTTGTTAATCTTACCTCCTAATGCAAATACTTTGGTTCCCGGTGAATCCTCTGTGCCGATATTTTTAAACCACTCTACTCCTTTTTGAAATATTACCGGGATGTTTGCAAAAGTTTCCACATTATTTATTACCGTCGGTTTCCCCCATAAGCCTTTATGAGCAGTTCTGTGGATTTTAGTCCTTGGCATTCCTCTCCTGCCTTCTATGGATTCCATTAAAGCAGTTCCTTCACCACATACAAAAGCTCCTGCTCCTAATCTTAACTCTATATCGAAACTAAAATCTGTTCCTAATATGTTTTTGCCTAATAGGCCCTTTTCCTTGGCCTGTTCTATGGCAATTTTTAATCTTTTTACTGCTATAGGATACTCTGCTCTTACATATATATAACCTTGATCGGAACCTATTGCATAACCACAGATAGCCATAGCTTCCAATACAGAATGAGGAT
This sequence comes from Tepidimicrobium xylanilyticum, assembly GCF_900106765.1. NCBI lineage: Bacteria > Bacillati > Bacillota > Tissierellia > Tissierellales > Tepidimicrobiaceae > Tepidimicrobium > Tepidimicrobium xylanilyticum. The sequence goes on along the minus strand of NZ_FNNG01000009.1, from coordinate 107,662 downwards.
CTCCCTCCAATATGGACCTATCCATAAAAGCACCCGGATCCCCTTCGTCCGCATTGCATATTACATATTTTTTATCTGCTGAATACCTATAGGCAGTTTCCCATTTTACGCCTGCTGGGAAGCCTGCTCCACCCCTTCCCCTTACATTGGCAGCCTTAACGAAATCGATTACCTCTTGTTGGCTCATTTCAGTTAATACCTTAGCTAAAGCTTGGTAGCCGTCGAAGGCTATGTATTCATCGATATCTTCAGGATTTATAAGTCCGCAGTTTCTTAAAGCCACCCTAGTTTGTTTTTTATAGAAATTCACTTCATTAACGGGTAAAATGGCTTCTTCTTTAACTGCTCCTTGGTACAAGAGCCTTTTTACTAGATTTCCATTTACAAAATGTTCCTCTACTATTTCATCAACATCTTCTAGCTTAACATGGCTATAGAATATACCCTCTGGATAGATAACTATATTAGGACCAGTTTCACATAAACCGAAACAACCTGTTAATGATACCTTTATATTATCCAGTCCTATTTCTTCAGCTTTCTTTTCTAATAGCTGTCTAATTTCATCTCCTTGAGAAGAATGGCATCCAGTACCACCACATACTAACACGTGAACCATTTTGGATTTCATATCTATTTTGTCATAGGATATAATAGACTGCTCCCCGCGTCTTACATTGATTTTTGCCAAGGTATCCTCTTTAATCCTATTTAATTCGTTAATAGTTATCAAATTACCACCTCCGAATTATCTATACTTTTCTATAATCTCTTCTACATCGTCGGGCTTTAACTTACCGTATACATCTTCGTTAACAGTCAATACTGGAGCTAATCCACAAGCCCCTAAACATCTAGTGGCATCAATGGAAAATTTTCTATCGGGCGTAGTTTGTCCCACGTCTATTCCTAATACTTCTTTTAACTTGTCCAATATCTCCTGAGAACCCTTTACATAGCAGGCTGTACCTAAACACACACCGATTTTATATTCCCCTTTGGGTATGAGAGAGAATTGAGAATAGAAGGTTGCTACTCCATAAATTTCGGATAGGGGGATTTTAAGCTCTTGAGAAATTAACTTTTGGACTTCAATGGGAAGATAGCCGAATGATTCCTGAGCTTTATGCAGTACCGACATTAAAAGGCCCTTTTTCCCTTTGTTTTCTCGCATGAAAACTTTTAAATCTTTAATCTTTTCCTCGTTTGCCTCCCAATCAAATGCAAATTCCATTTCCTAACCTCCTTTATATGTCCTATTCAAAAATAGACAGCCAATTACAATTATGCTGCCTTCTCATTCAATGTTGCAGTTAATATTTGCTTTATGATTATTATGAAAATTTAATTTATTACAAATTTAATACTAATGTATTTTAAGTCAATTGTCAACATTAGCAATACAGGTGTCGATAGAGGAATTCTATCCATGTAAAGCATAAAAAGGCACCTTAGCAAGCTTTTGCTAAAGTGCCTTTTCTTTTACCAGCATGCTGGGGATGGAAAAGTATCCTTCCCTTCCAAATATTATATTTTCTCTGCTAATCCTAGTATATGCTCCTGCAAACTTTCCGTTATACATATAAACTCCAATATTAAGTTTAAAATCCCTAACCTTAAGCTCTCCGTCTTCAAATTGAACAAAGGGCCTAGTATATGGGGCTATGAACTCCTGAAATAGGTAATCCTTGTTCCAAGAGTCTTTTAATATTTCTTCCCACTCCTCTTGGGTGTAATCCCTACCAGCATGAACTCCTTGAGATGCGTAAGAGTCTATAGGCTTAATTATATATCTATCCTTATTCATTAAAACCCTATTGAATACCCTATCATCGCCGCCAAATTCCTCTGTAAAAGGTACATGGTTTTTTATAAGATTTCTCTCTTCCTCTGAAAGAAATTCAAGGGTTTCTTCATCATGGAGTATTTTAAATATGATCTTATTATGCATTATCTGAGACCTTAAAGAACCTATTGAACAAACTACACCATCTTTATAGGCCTGTATTAAATCTGGAATTTCATCGGCCTTTTCAATAAATTCTGCTGTAACTATTCTCCTATATATAAGGTCTATCCTCATGTCTTCATAATAGAGTTTTCCATCTATATATTTTAGGTCCTTTGGATCTGCAATTACTGCATTATAGCCCTTTTTGATATAGGCTTTCTTAAAGGTTTCAAATTCAGCAGTAATCCCACTTTCTATAAAGTCAACAATGGCTATGTTGGGCTTATCAACCTTTTTACTAAATTTATCATATATTCTTAAGCTTTCCTCAACCCAGCTATCAACCAATTCAAAATAGGAAATGTCATACCTTTCCTTCATTATCTTCATGGACTGACTTTCCAATAGTATGTTAGAAAAAATATTGTCCTCATTCATACCAGAGGTGCCATCAGTATTAATTTCTATAAATTTGAACTCGTCTCCTCCATAGAATAAGTCAAATCTTCCTATAGGAACATTTATATCATAACCTGGGTTATTCAATATAAGCTCTTCTAACAATTTTGGATACTTAAATTTCCTTCTATATTGGGGTGATTCTAAGTACTTATTGGTTACTTTATTGGTTATGGATGTAATGAGCATCGTTAAATTTTTAAATCTTTCAATATCCTCTTCGGTAAAAAACATAGGCTGATACAAAAATGGTATTGGTTTCCCCTTGTACTTTGCATTAGACTTTGCTACTTCTTCTACAGTTCTTAAATAATCTTTATAATATTTTTCAGGATGTCTTTTTATTATATCTATATATTCCTTAGTTACACTTAGTCCATCCATATCTATTTCCCCCTATTAAATGGTTTAATATACACCAGTTTACTGATTCCTTTCTCCCTAGCTGTTCCTTTTCTTCAATTACCCTATAGGGATTCTTCCTTTCGTTAAACATGCTCTCCAAGGGTAGAATATATTTCTTCTCGTCTGAGTCCAATCCATCTTTGGCCATCTTGATAATCTTACTCCCCATTTCATATATGGACCTATTCTTAAATTGTCCTTCCAAACCCTTTTCAAATATGCTCATTTTAGCCTTTACCACATCATCCATGTTTATATCTTTTATATATTTATAGATTTCATCTAAGTTTTTCTCATTATAAAAAATGCCCTTTATTAGTGCAAGTGCAGCAAAATTCAATGGATAAGGTACAGAATCCATCATTCGTATTTCTATATATTTTTTGGTCCTTACATCTGGAAAGAACATTGTGAGAATATGTTCCAACTCTTCAATGGAATAATTGTCGGGATCGAATATTTCCTTAACCAGTTTATTTCCCGTATAATACATCCTCTTCCCATCATCTATAAATATGGGTGGACCATTTAGGATGTATTCAGCATATTTATTATAACCAAAGTCCTCATCGAAGGTCCCTTTGACTATTCCAGATCTATCCTTATCACAATTTTCCCAAATATAGGCCCTTAATCCAAACCTATCCCATCTTTTCCCTTCAAAATAATATCCATTATCAAACATGGCATAAAGTACGGGAGACAATGCATTGGCTACCTTAAACTTTTTAATATAGTCCTTTTCAGATTTATAATCTATGGCTACCTGTAATGAAGCAGTTCCCTTCATCATATTATGGGCATGGGTTCCTTTAGTCTTAAAGTATTCAAACATATAATCATATCTTTTTTTAGGTAGTAGTTTTATTTGGTCAATCCTAGTTACAGGATGATACCCAATAGCTATTAAACCCTGATTTTTCCTATCCAGAATGGGAATTATCTGGTTAAGAAACTCCATATACTCCTTTTCTAAATCCTCAATATTCTTCTGAGGTTTAACGCTAAATTCCAGTTGGCTCCCAGGCTCCAATGTAATTACCTTGTTCCCATTCCTTAGACTTAATAAGTACTCTCCTTCATCTTCCCCATTCCACCCATGCTTCTCCAACTCCTTAAGTGTCTCTTCTACTCCACTTTCTCCATAATAGGAAATGGTCTCTAGGCTTTCTTTGTCTATTACAAAATGTTCAAACTCCATTCCTATTTTGAAATCTTCCTTAGATTTTTCATTGGCTTTAAAATAGCTTGCTATCTCCCTTATCTGTTTATTATAGTCCACTTTCAATATCTCCTCTCTACTTCCTGCTATACTAATAGTATTTGGATAATCTAATATTCAAATACCCATTTTGTTAGATATTAAAAATAAAGTAGCTTAATTTTTTCGTTAAGCTACTTAAAACTTTTACTTTGGTCTATAAGATTATTCACGCAGTTTTATGAACTTTTGAATTTTTGCTCCAGTTATTAGCTGCAAATCCCTTGGATTTAACTCAATTTGTACTCCAATTTTACCCCCACTTACAATTATAGTGTCTAGCTGCATAGCTGACTCATGGATAAAGGTTGGATATGCCTTTTTCATGCCTATAGGGGAACAGCCTCCTCGTACATAACCTGTGTATTTAGGTATATCCTTAACGGGAATCATATCAAGCTTCTTTTCTCCAGAAACCCTTGCAGCCTTTTTCAAGTTCAATTCTTCCGCTACGGGAATTATAAATACATATAACTGGCCGGTATTTCCTTGAGTTACCAATGTTTTAAATACCTCTTCCGGTTTTCTATTTATTTTTTTGGCAACAGAAAGTCCATCTATATTTTTATCCTTAGTATCATAAGTAATTATGCTATATTTTATATTATTGCTATCTAAAATCCTCATGGCATTAGTTTTTACATGGGACATATATTCACCCTCTAATCAGTTTAATTCCACTTTTATTATAAGCATAGGAAAAATAAAACTCAACTATAATTAGACTTCTTGAGCCGTTTTAGATAAATATAGCCCCACTAGTAAAAAGGCTAGGCCAAATAGCAATTGCATGAATATATCATTTTTTACACCTAATAATGAGCTAGTCTGCATATCATTTATCCTCACAAAATAGTAAGTGGGAAAAAACTTAGCTAAGGTCAAAACCTTATCTCCTAAAAACTGTTGAGGCACCATTACCCCTGATATGAAAGAGGTACCTAAAGACAATACTACAGATAGGCAGTTTATTACAAATTTATTTCGGGTAATGTTGTTTATTAAAAATGTAAGACACAAAATGGAAAAGGAAAAAACTATAGTATTAACAAGGTAGATATTAAAGTTTATTTCCCTTATATATTTTCCCTTTATAATAATGCTTCCTAGTATAAATATGAATGTAATAATACCAGCCAATGATAATTGACCTAAATATAATTCCTTATTAAACCTTAAAAACCGCTTTGAGGAGATTTTCCTTCTATTCTCAATATTATATTCATTGAAATCAGCCATCACCAACCCTATAACAGAAATATAACATGCTATGGTTACATAAGCGGTAAAGTTAAAATAATATCTAAACCACTCGTTAGTCCCTTTGTCTATCCCCCTACTGCCATCCCTTATCATGTTAACATTAACCTTTTCGCTTAATGCCGATTTTACAGCATTGAGATCAAATTTCCCTTCCTCATGGGTAGCATTGGCAAATAGAAGAAATTTTTCAATCTGATGTTCTATTTGTATGGATTCAGCTTTTCTATCGTCCCTGTAAACCTCAATGACTTTTTCCTTGCTTACTACCTTCTCTTCAAACTCCTCCGGTATTACTACTACAGCATCTACTATTTGCAAAAAAATCTGCTCCCTTATAATCTCCTCTTCCGGCGAAACATCTATTATATTGTTTTTCGATTCCAAATAATCCTTTAAACTATTGGACAATGGACTATTGCTATTATCTATTATCCCAATATTCAACTTAGTTTCAATAAAGCTCATTTCTTCTTGAATATGTCCAGAGGTATTAATAATTGCAAAAAAGAAAAATAATAGAGTATTAGAAAGAATTAACCATTTATTCCTTAACGCCATTTTAATAAAGTATTTATATACTGTCATAGTCCCGCCTCCTTAAAAATAAGTAGGATAAAAAAATAAATAATATTGAATATAAAGAAAGGATTAAGGTTCCTTCTCTAACGGTCCTAGTGCTCCCTAATAAATTTAACCTATATAAATTATTGCTAATAATCGAAATAGGATTTATCCTGCCTAAAATTGGAATATTCTTATCCAAAACTACTTTAATATTAGGTCCCATCATTCCTGATAAAAGGGAAAAGAATAGAACAATAACTACAGCCATTGTAATTTTTGCATTTTCACTTTTTCTATTGGAAGCACCAATAAACATTCCAAGAGCAGTTCCAAAAAGATTGCCTAGTATTATAAAAATACTGCTATATTTAAACTCATTTAATAATTCTAGCTTTAAAACATACTTAATGAATATGAACAATATTCCATTGGCAAATAGGTTCAAGGCTAATCCCACTATTACTCCCGCTATTAGAAATTCATGTTTTTTCAATGGAGTAACATTGAGCCTTACTCCAATATGTGATAAGTTTGCCTGAATCACGCTAACAACCGTAATACCTCCAAAGATTCCATAGGTGGAAACCATAGCAACTAATGAATAAAATATAATTACCATTAAATTCGCCTCTTGGTTCCTATCCAGTATATGGTCTGCTTCAAAGTCATAGTTTTCAATTGGCTTATTTAACCTTTCCATCTGCTTTATCTGTTCAATTACTTCCTTTATAATAGTTTGATTTATGCCAGATTCTTTTACCATTAGGTTTAAGTCACTATCTATAAAACCATGGATTTCGCCATTGTTTAACTTCTCTTGTACCTCAGCTTGGGAAACTTTATGAATATTTAATATCTTAATTTCTTCTAATATAGATTCAATTCTATTTCCCTTTTCTATTCCTATATTGATATCCTCCAGTTCTATATCCATCATTCCATTAAAAGCTAAGTAAAAAAAAGTTGCTAATATTACTGGATATATTAGACACCAAAATGAAAATCCAAACTCCCTAATTAGGTTTTTTCCCTGATATATACAATTTCTTAATAGAGTTTTCATATCAATCCCTAAGCTCCTTTCCAGTTAGCTCCAAAAATACATCATTTAATGTAGGCAGTTGGCTGTGAAGCTTGGTATATGTTAATTCCTTTTCCTTAATAAATTCCAGTAAATTTGTTAAGTTGTTAAAGCCGTTTTCGAATTTTATCATATAATCGTCTCCATCCTTTTCTATATCGATCACATGAGGTAGTTTTTTCATCTCTGAAACCGTTTCATCTCGAATTTCAGAAAAACTAACTATTATCTTTTCTGATGTAGTTATCATGGCTTTTAATTCTTCCTTTGTCCCTGAAACCAAATCCTTGCCATTATCCATTATTATTATCCTTTTACATAACATTTCCGCTTCTTCTAAATAATGAGTGGTATATATGATGGTACTACCTTCCTCATTTAACTGCTTTATTCCATTTAGGATAAAATTCCTACTTTGGGCATCTACTGCAACGGTAGGTTCATCTAAAAAGATTAACTTAGGCTTATGGACTATTCCGCAGGCAATATTTAATCTCCTTTTTAGCCCACCGCTTAATTTTTTAGGATAAAACTTCACATAATCCTTTAAATCTACAAATTCTATGGCTTCATCCACAAATCGTCTCCTTAAATTTTTGTCATATATATATAATCCGCAAAAATAATCAATATTTTCCCTTACAGTTAAATTTCCAAATACAGAAACCTCTTGAGGAACCAAGCCTATTTGCCTTTTAATGTCATATGCATCGGGAGACATTTTCTTGCCAAAGACTTCAATCTCTCCTTTATCAAAACTTAGCAAGGATAATATACAGTTTATGGCTGTCGTCTTGCCACAACCATTTGGTCCTAGGAGCCCTAAAACTTCACCCTCGTCTACTTCCATATTGAAATGGTCTAGAGCTATTATTTCCTTATATCTTTTAACTAAATTTTTAACCTTTACTACCATTTAAACCACTCCTATCCTATTTTGGTAAGACCATTATATAATTTTAATTTCCTTCCTTGTAGTGTATAAAGTTAGTATTTCGTATGACATATGTCATAGCTAAAATTGTATTCACTAACAAATATTAGTATAATTAAACTAGTAATTAGATTAGCTGTAGGGGGAACCAACAATGAGAAAGTTTTGGGAAAAGTCCTTAATCCTGATGCTCTGCTTATATAATAGTTTCAGCATTAATCTTAATGATAATTTACATTTTTATTTTATTATAAGTATCATATTTTCTTGCTTTTTAGATTTAATTACTAACAATAGAATAAAGATAACAGTCTATACCCTATTTTTAATATTATGTTTTTACAATGCCCATTGCCTATTCTATTTGCCCTTAATCTTATATAATGGGTACTTGGATTATGGTAAATACGTTTTGCTGATATTTCCATTAATTTGGATAGATTTTTCATTAATAAATTTTCTATTCTCGATTATCTCAATTCATTTGGCAGCCATGACAAAGGAACATAATATTCTATTAAACGAGAACAAGATAGTGCGGGATAAATTAAAGGAGGATACTCTCTATTTGCAAAAATATAATGAACAGTTGAGAATAGACCGGGAAAAGAATATCCAAATTGCCATACTTACTGAGAGGAATAGAATTGCACGAGAACTTCACGATTCAATAGGTCACGGGATAAGCAGCAGCATATTACAAGTGGAAGCTTTAAAATTTATATCCACAGAGGACAGAGTTCTGAAAAAATTGGACATCCTTCAAGAAACCTTAAAAAGAGGAATGGAAGATATAAGAAAGAGCATTCATAATCTATATAATGAATCCTTGGATTTAAAAAGACAAATTGAAAAACTATGTGGTGAAACTCCCAATTTAAATATAGAGCTTATATATAAAATTGAAGAAGATTTAAGCTATGATTTGAAATTCGATATATTATCAGTTGTAAGAGAGGGAATTACCAATTGTGTCAAACACTCTAATGCAACCAAATTAAAAGTAACTATACTAGACCAGCCAAAATTCTATACAATAATAATAAAGGATAATGGAACTAATTTTAATAAGAATACTTTAACTTCAAGTAAAGGCATTGGCCTTATTTCTATTAAAGAAATAGCCTATAAATATAATGGATTTGTAAATTATAGTTTTGATAAGGGCTTTAAAATTCACTTAACTTTAATGAAGGGGTAATAGGTATGAATATCATAATTATAGATGATGATCCTTTAGTAGTAGAATCTTTAAAAACCATAATAGAAGCCAATGGAATAGAGATATTGGCAGTCGGTTATAATGGCCATCAAGCTGTAGAACTTTATGAAAAATATAAACCCGACTTAATGCTTATGGACATAAGGATGGAAAGGTTAAACGGCTTAGATGCAACTAGGGAAATATTAAAAATAAACCCTGAAGCCAGGATATTGCTTATAACCACCTTCCAAGATGATGAATACATAGGATCAGCCCTTTCCTTGGGCTGTAAAGGCTACATATTAAAGCAAAATATTAAAGGAATTATTCCAGCCATCAATGCAGTTTACTCGGGAAATCTAGTCTTTGATTCAAAGATTGTGTCAAATATTAAGAAATACTCTAAAAGGGACAATATCGATACAGACCTGTCGGAAAGGGAATTGGATATCCTTCTTTTAGTAGCAGAAGGGTTAAACAATAAAGAAATTGCAGAAAAACTATATTTAAGCGAAGGAACTGTTAGAAACTATATTTCTAATATGTTGGATAAGCTAGGTCTTAGGGATAGGACACAACTAGCAATATATTATTATAAAATGAAATATGGTGTGGAAAAATAACAGGACAATGACGTGTCATAGGGACGCTTTGTCATAGGGACGCTTTGTTTGCCATCCGTTCCTTATACCTTCTCCCAAATACCCCTACCAATCCCCGTTACATTTGATAATTGTCTGTTGCTAGCTTTTGTAACGTTTTTTATTTCCCTCAATACCTCATCTCTTGTTTCTTTATCTAATTCTTTTAATTTCGAAATATCAATAATTGACATAATCATTTTTTCTAATTCCTTATCAGTATATCTTATTCGCTCATTATATTCTAAACATTTATCTTTATTTCTTTCCATCATGAATTTTTTAAAATTTTTAATGTTTGAAAATAATTCCATAGCAAACTTTATATTAGTTATTTCTCTTTTACTTTTCATGATATATTCATTATAGCTACTCCATTCATAATCTTCCATATTTATTACCATATTTGCTTTAATCGGATTCTGATGAATATATCGCAAAACTATCAAAAAATATACATCATCATTCACTGGTTCACTTCTAAAACGATTCTGAAAAAGATGCCCATTTCTTCCATATTTTATATTAAAATATTGTGCATATCCAACTGCTATTCTTCTAATTGCATCTCCAATTTTCTCTGTTCCCTCTTTAAGTAGAATATGAACATGATTAGGCATAAGGCAATAACCATATACTTCAAATTTGCTTATTTCCATTGCCCTGTTTACATAATATAAAAATTTTTCATAATCTTGCTTTCCTGCAAAAATATCCTTTTTGTCTATTCCCTTAAGCATCACATGATATATTCCTGTTTCACTTCTTTCCCTTGCTTTTCTAGGCATATTATCCCCCTTTCCTAAACAACGGGTATAATCTCTGGTTGTAGTATTCTACAAACTTTTCTTTTTTCCTTTATTTTGATATTTTTATATTAATGATAATATAATAATTTGTAAAATAAATAAAAGAAGTGGCAATCAAAGCGTCCCTATACCACAATCCTGAACAAATTTTGTAGCAGCAGGTGATAGGGATACGGTTTTTAAAAAACAAACTCCAATGGTTCTTTTAGGTATTTCTTCATTCAATTCGACCTCATATACCAGTTTATTGGATAAGTATTCTTGAGAAAATTCTTTTATAACACAGGATATACCAAGATTGATCCTTGCAAATTCCAATAACAAATCGTGGGAACCCAGTTCAATTTCTGGTTCTATTTTAACCCCCTTAGATAATATGTACTTCTCTACATACAATCTGGAATTTGATTTAAGTTCTAGTAATATCAATGGTAATTTAGCCAATTGCTTAAAGCTTAATGGCATAGATAGTTTTTCTTTATACTTTGCTCCACAGACAAATATATCATGAATATCCATTAATTCTATTATTTCCAATGAAGAGTCCCTAACTGGTAAATTACAAATTGCTATATCAACTTCCCCAGACTTCAATAAAGTGCAAAGTTCGTGAGTAGTACCATTAACAATCTTTAACTTGATATTTGGATATGCACTATGGAACTTTTCTAAATAGGGCAATAAAAAGTAGCGAGATATCGTATCCCCAACCCCTATTTTTAGTTCTCCCGCCATAAGGTTTTTAGACTCAATAACCTTCCTTTGCCCTACGCCTATTAAATTAATGGCCGAATTTACATGTTCAAATAGAATCTGTCCTTCATTAGTTAGAACTACCCCTTTAGGCGTTCGTGTAAATAAACGTATCTCTAATTCGCTTTCTAACTGCATAATTGCCTGACTAACAGCTGGTTGTGTCATATATAAGGATTTGGCAGCCTTAGAAAAACTGCCATGTTTGGCTACTTCACAAAAAATTTTATACAGATCTAGTTTTATAGACATATAAGCACTCCTTATACCTAGTATAATATATATTTATTTTACTTATATCATAAAATAGTGTATATTACAAGTGTAATGATTTTGTTGAGATTTAACTTAAAGGAGAGGTTAATATGGAAAGGATGGCTGGTACTATTGCTATAGGGCTTCGTACTCCGATTATAAAGGAAGGAGATGATATTGAAGAAATAGTTGTAAGTACCATATTAAAAGCTTCAGAAGTAGAAGGTTTTTCCATTGATGATAAAGATATTATTTCCGTAACAGAATCTATAGTTGCTCGTGCTCAAGGAAACTATGTAAGTGTAGACCACATCTCAAAAGACATAACTTCAAAATTTGGAAAGGAAACAATTGGTGTAATATTTCCCATCTTAAGCCGTAATCGTTTCTCCATCTGCCTTCGCGGTATTGCAAAAGGAGTTAAAAAAATTATTTTAATGCTTCAATATCCCTCTGATGAAGTAGGCAACCCCTTAATAAGTTTAGATGAATTAGATAAAAAAGGTATTAATCCTTGGACAGATACTTTAACTGAAAAAGAGTTTAGAAGGCTATTTGGATACAAAAAACACCCTTTTACTGGAATTGACTATATTAATTATTATAAATCCATTATTGAAGCACATGGAACTGAATGCCAAATTATATTTTCAAATGATCCCAAGACCATTTTAAATTATACTAAAGATGTTTTAGCCTGTGATATACATTCCAGATTTAGAACGAAAATAATATTAAAAGCAAATGGTGCCAATAAAATTTATAGCCTTGATGATATCTTAACTAAATCTATTGATGGCAGTGGGTATAATGAGACATATGGTCTTTTAGGTTCCAACAAAACCACAGAAGAAAAAGTTAAGCTTTTCCCAAGAGATTGCCAGCCTATCGTTGATAAAATTCAAAATATGATTAAAGATAAAACTGAAAAAACTGTTGAAGTCATGATTTATGGAGATGGTGCCTTTAGAGATCCTGTAGGCAATATCTGGGAATTAGCTGACCCTATTGTATCCCCAGCTTATACCAAAGGACTTGAAGGCACGCCAAATGAAATTAAGCTCAAATATCTTGCTGATAATACCTTTGCCAATTTGAAAGGAGAAGAACTTAATAAAGCCATTTATGAATATATAAAACACAAAAATTCTAATCCTGTAGACCCTATGGAAAGACAAGGTACTACTCCAAGAAGGCTTACAGACCTAATAGGCTCCCTAGCCGATTTAATTTCAGGAAGTGGAGATAAGGGTACCCCTGTTGTATATATAAAAGGTTATTTTAATAATTATGTAGAATAAAATAAGTTAGAAGTAACAACATAGGTATTGGTTTTCTATGTGAAATAAAGATTTCTATATTCAAACAAAGAATCTCAAATTTGAGATTCTTTGTTTGAATGGATCATCTAAACTTAAATAATTAGCAAGCCTTTATTTAATAGACTCTGCTATCTTTATTAACTCATCTTTTGCAATTCCTCTACCATTTAGCATATAGATAACGCCATTATATTCCCAATCCAAGCTATTCCCATATAATACTGCATCCACCCCATTTACCTGTATTTTTTCAACTTTGCTTCCTCCAGTTGCATATGCGGTCTCTTCATCCGCAAATCTCTGTTGCATATAAATGAATTCCCCCGTTTTATCATTAGTAAAGTATAGTTCAATATATTTGGAATCCTCTACACTACCATTCTCACCCTTAAAAAATCCCGCTCTGCCAAATTTATAACCTTCTGGCAAATAATCAGGAAGTATGACATCAAAACAAGTATAATCATTTAATTTATCAGTATCCTCAACTATCAGTATTTCTTCTTCCATCATCCTATCCAATTCCGCTACAGTTCTTATCTCTCCTGTTTCTAAATCAAAGGTTGCAATTTCCTCTCCATCGACTGTATATAATTTTTCAAGTTCTTCTGAAAATATTTCTACTGGATTTCCATCCTTATCAAAAATTTTACCCTTAAGTTTTTCTGGAACTGGGAACGATTCTATTTCTCCATATTCTTCTTCAAATACTGTTATATGCCCAAGAGATATGGTCTTTAATACTCTGCCTACCAACTCCTGTGCAGAGGCTGTTTGCATTACGGAAAAACCTAATATACATACCAATGCAATAGAAGCCACCTTAGTAATTGAATGTTTAAGATTCTTTGATTTTTTCATAATACCCACTCCTTTATATTTGCTAATCTTACTTAAAGTTCTAGCATATACTCCCTCTTTATTACTATTCTTGCTGAAATCATTATCGGCCAAAGCTTTACCTATTTCAAAAAGCTCATTATACTCTTCTGATTCCAGCTTATTCTGCCTTTCCAGTCCACTAAAATACGCATCTATGTGCATGGAAAATCTATCTTCAATACTCTTTTTATTATATCGCTCCCCTCTCTCTAATTCTTTCTTTAACTTTTTCATGGCACGATAAAGTATTACCCCAACATTACTTTCAGTAAGATCAAGTATTTCAGCGATTTCTACATTTTTTAATTCTGCCCCAAATTTAAGTGCTATAATGTTTTGCTCCCTTACATCTAATGTTTTTAAAGCTTTTAAAAGCTCGTCATTTGTTTCAGTTGTTTCTATTATATCTTCTGGAGTTTTTTTCCTTGATACCAAATCCTTAATAACATCTATAGATAGAAACCTATATTTTGTGGTACTTCTAAGATAATCATTTACTGTATTTCTAGCTATGGCAAATAGCCATACTTCAAAGGGAGATTTCTCTTTAGAGTATACGTCTATTTTATACATTACCTTTTCAAATACTTGGCTTACTAAATCTTCTGCTGTATAATGACAATTGACTCGATAGTATATATAGTTGTAAACCTTTTTATAATAGGACTCAAAAATATAGGTAAAATCGTTTTTCTCATGTAAATCTTCCCTAGTCTTATTCTTGCCTAAAATATCTACTAACGCAATTTGCTGCACCTTCTTTAAAACCTCCTTCCTGTCCACTCCGTATACTTAGCTAAGCAATATTGGAGTTAATTAAATCTCCCTTCATGTGTTAATACGAATAATTTTCACTTCCATTACACATTATTTTAATATAAACGAAAAAAGTGTTGCTGGAAAACTGTATTTTTAGAAAGAAGATTTATAAAGAAAAGATATTTTACTTTAGTTATAGGAAGTATTAATGGTTAATAGGTTTAAAAAACTTGAAATTAAAATTGCTTAAAGTAGATTGAAATATAAATTATCCTACCAAAATAACTAGGTCATCTAAAAGATAAGGTGCTTAAGAATCTACTTCTAATAAAAGTTAGTTCTCAAGCACCTTCAATTTATTTTAGATCTAAGTAATTGTAATCTCATTGTGCCATCTCATAATTTAGACCCATTGCATGCTTATAAACATATTCAACTTTTTTTGCAAAGGCTTCAGAAGAAAAGTCAGACCATGCCCCTCGTCTAGCATTTTCCTTTAATAAAACATGTCTCTCACTATCAAGAATATATTCTAATTTTTGACTAAAATCTTCAAAGGAATCGTATTGCCATCCATTTATTCCATCCTTAATTACACCTTTTAAGCAAGGATCCCTTTTACATAAAGCAGGAACTCCACTTGCTAACGATTCAATATATGTTAGGCCTTGAGTTTCACTATTTGATGCACTGACAAATACATCACTCAGTTGATAATACTTAGGAACCTCTTCTGGCAAAACCATTCCAGTAAATAAAATCTTTTCCCTAATACCTAGCTTGTTTACATAATTCTCCAAAGCCTTTCTATTTGGTCCATCACCAACTATTAGCAATACAATATTTTTATCCTTTAATTTTGAAACAAAGAACAATATTTCTTCAATGTTCTTTTCTTTAGCAAGTCTACCAACTGTTATGAGAACTTTATAATTACCTGAAATACCTATTTGTTCCTTTATTTTTTGCTTCTCATCTTCTCCAAAATTTAGATTAAATCTATTTAAATCTATGCCAGTAGGTACAACATATATGTCTTTATTTATACCATATCCAGCTAATAGAGATTTAACCTTTTCTGTTGGCGCAATAACAGAGTTAACATTCTCCAATATCTTTCTGGTAAATATGGCTACAATCTTTCTGCCTAATTTCTTGTTAGGTGAAAAATAATGAGTATAGTCCTCATATACTGTATGATAGGTATGGACTATTGGTATGTGTAACCTATTGGCAATATTTCTTGCCATTCGGAATGTACTTAATTCACATTGTGAATGTATAATATCGGGACTCCAATTTATTATCTCTTCAATATATTTATTATCAAAGGTTAAGGCAAACCTCGCCCCAGGATATATTTTTCCTGCATTTTTTGAACCAATATAAGTCACATTCTTTTCTTTATAGGATATATTATTTTGGGACAAAGTTAGAATCCTAACCTCATGTCCTAACTTTTCTAACTCCTTACTTAAATTGATTACTGACGTAACTACGCCATTGATAGTTGGAATATATAAATCTGTTGTAATCAGTACCTTCATAAACAACTCCCCACTTATATCAACTTTTATATCTCCTGTTTTATATTTCCTGCTTCCAGTATATAAAAATTCCTCTCTACAAAACTTAATATATTATACTATAAAAATATATATTTAAGCAGGCTTTTATTGCTATATTTTTTAAATAGAGCTTGTACGACAAATCAATAATAAGCTCACCTGTCCTTATACTACCAATAAACCTTAAAGTCCAAATTAACGCAAAGTTAAGATTCTATAAACCGTCATATGGCCATTGGCTTTATATTAAACCTAATAACTGCTCCTTTTGGAGTATTATTTTCTGCTTCAATACTTCCACCATGTTTTTCCACAATCGTTTTAGCAATATACATGCCTAAACCAGAATGCCCTGATGAAAAGGAGCGAGACTTATCTCCTTTATAAAACTTATTAAATATATTTTTCAAGTCTTCATTGGAAAATCCTTTACCTGTATCTATAACCTTAAATTCTATTTCTTCCTCCTTGCACAAGGCATTTACTTTTATAAATCCTCCTTTTTCTGTATATCTGATACTATTAGATATACAGTTATCTAAAACCTGTTCTAAAGACTTAATATCAAACTTAGCAGTTATATTTTTTATTCTAAAATCTTCAATCTCTATTTTGAAATCAATGCCCCTATTTTCGCATAAAATTTTGTAGTCCTTTTCCTTAGAGTTTAAAAAATCAATAATATTTACTTCCACAGGATTTAAAGTAAAATCTGGATTTTCTACGTCGGATAATGTATTTAAATCCACCAATAAGATTAAGGCCCTTTCATTATTTCTTTTTATAACCTCTAAATAATCCTTAATCTTTTCTTCTTTCACTGTACCATCTAACATTGCTTCAACATATGTATTGACAATGGTTAGAGGTGTCTTTAAATCATGGGCAATGTTAGCAATATTTTCCCTCCTCTTCTCTTCTAACTTCCACTGTCTTATGAGGGATTCTTTTAAGTTTTTTCTCATATCTTCAAAGGCAGCTATTAGTTTCGTAAACTCATTTTTTTGATTGTACTCAATTGTAAAGTCTAAATTTTGATTTTTAATCATTTCTGAAGCACCCAACAGTAGCCTAACTGGCTCATTGATTTCCTTGGTCAATTTTTTTGCATATATTAGGGTGAACATAATTATAAATATGAATGGTGATAACATCATCATATTAGATAATAAAAATAAAAAATGGTTTTCTGTTTTCTGCATGCTCTTTAAGGTATAAATAAAGACCGTTGCTCCTTTAATATTGTTATCCTTATTCAATATTGGGGTTATTCTAGCATAGAGGCCCCTTCCTAATCTTATATTGGAATTCAAATTGTTCATTAGATTCTTTTTACCTTTAATTATTTCCTCATTATAAGTTCCATATATGATTTTACCATTTTCATCTAATACCTGATAGAGTATACCTCCTCTGGGAACTGTTTCCTCCAATACTGATTGAAAGTTTTTATTTAAAACATCGTCATGTTTAGTACTTATAGCTTCTATTATATCTACCACTTCTCTTTCATAGTAATTAGCAGGAAATCTTATGTAATCAAAAGTCAAACTCCATATTATAAAAGTTAGTATTGAAAAAATAAGGCTTAAAGCTAATATCTTTATAAAAGCTATTATGAACTTGCTTTTAAAGCTTCTTTCCTTCATAGCTTAGGCCTCCCACCTATAACCTAATCCCCAAACAGTTTCTATATACTTATTCTCTTTATCCTGGGAACTTATCTTTGATCTTATATTCTTTATATGCTCTGTAACTGTAGAAGTATCTCCCAGTCCATCATACCCCCATATCTTTTCATATATCTGGTCCTTTGAAAATACCTGCCCAGGATGTAAGGCCAGTAGTTCCACTATTTCAAATTCCCTTTTAGTTAAATTTATATTTTTGTTGTTTACTCGAACTATAAATCCTTTTAAGTCAATATCCATTTTCTTAAAAGTTAAAGCATTGGGAATTACCTTATTTATCCTTCTCTTTTCACGTCTCAAGTGTGCTTTAACTCTAGAGACTAACTCTTTTAAACTAAAAGGCTTAGTTATATAATCATCACCACCAATGGCAAGACCTTTTATCTTGTCCCCTTCGCTGTCCCTTGCAGACAAGAAAAGGATAGGACAATCTACACTATCCCTAATAAGACTACATAGGTTATACCCATCTATATCTGGCATCATAATATCCAGAATAATAAGATCTGGATCCTTCCTCGACAATTCAATGCCATCAAAACCATTATTGGCAGTAAGTACCTTATATCCATTAGATTCCAGTGCATCTTTGATTATCATAGTTAAGTCCGTTTCATCATCAATTACGAGTATAGTCTCCACTTAAATCACCCTTGCTAATGCATGATATTATATAGTAATATGGATAATCCATAAAGTATATAGATATGGGCAGGGTAGAAGGCATAGAATAGTTTCTTCATAGCCCTTCCCTTTTCACCGTTGTATAGACACATAAATATTATAGCAAAAACTCCCATCCATTCATAGTAATGAATGAACATCATCTTTAAACTAATAGGTCTTAAATACATTAATGGTATTCCTACCATCCAAGCCAAAATAAATAAAGCATATAATGTACATTGGAGTTTTCTATTGCCTCTAAATATATACATAATTAAACCAGAGATTATTAAGAACAAACCACCTTCAACCCACATAGGTGATGGCAAAACCGTATAGATCAAAAACAGCATAAAAGGCTGCAAAGTGCTTGGCATTAAGAGCATAAAATATGGTGGAATAAATAATACTATTAGCAGTAACAGTCCCCTCAATATCTTCTTTTCTTTTAAATAGTCTATTCCTCTAAACATAACAATCAATACAGCAAAAGTTGATAATATCCCATTCATAGGGAAGAAACCATCTCCCCTTTGCAACCTTGGTATAAGCTCAAAGAAGTATCTCAAAACTCCCATTGCTACTGATAAAAAGTATATTCTTGAAAAATATTTCTTTTTGTTAGAAGTATGACTATAGCCTTCTACCATAGTAAATAGAAATAATCCACCGGCTAATCTCCCAATCCAAGAAAATACAAGCGGTACTTTCCCTGTAAACTCAAAAAAGTAATAAATATGGTCTAATAACATGAAAACAAGGGCAATTAACTTAATTTGAAAACCTGTAAGTCCTTTTTTTACTTCTTTTGAGTTTTCTAAAGACATCTCTATCTCTTTTTTGCATTCTAAATTCATCTCATTCCTTCCTCCTTTATTTATTCTGAAAACAATTTAGCATTTAATTATAAAGAATTTATAAAGTTTTTAAAAATAATAAATAAAATTTAATTAATTCAACTAACGATAATTATTTGACTTTTCTAAAATTTTAAACATAACTACCCATTGCAGTAATTGTCGAAATTTGTTTAGTTTGGTATAATAATAAATAGATATTTATGCAAAACTTCAATTGAGGCTTCAAACCATGTAAAATATCAAATTTTAATTAAGCAATTAATATCTGCTAAATATTTCTAAAAACAATAAAAAAGTGTAATTGATGAAAACAGATAGAATTATTACAAACTAATTGTCTAGTTCAAATAGGTACAGTATCTTTCTTATAATTTTACTTTCACCTATATGAACTTTAATACTCTATATGAATAAACAGGAAAATCCACACAATTAAAATGTAAAGTCTTAATAATATTTACATTATAGAGTTTTACAGCAAGCTAATAATCATTCCTTATATGGGGAGGGAGGTATGTATATGTTCAAATTCAAAAGTATAAGAACTGCGTTATTAAGTATTATTTTACCTTTAGCAATGTTAGGGATGATTGCTATATCAATAATAAGCTATTCATATTCGAAATCAATAATTAATAACGAAATTGCAGAAAAAATGAATTTTCAAATGCAATATATTACAGAAAATATTGAGAAAAGATTGCTAAAACACGAACAGTTAGCTTCATCCCTAGCAAAAGCTATTGAATCGTCTATTGCCACCGCTGATGAGACAACGTATGTTTCAATTATTCAAAAATTCGTAACTACTAATGAAGATACGTTTGGCTGTGGAATATGGTTCGAACCTTACAGATTCGATCCTGAACAAAAGTACTTTGGTCCTTATGCTTATAAAGATAATGGACAAGTATCATTAACTATGCAATATAGTAATGAGGAGTATGATTATTTTGGATATGATTGGTATATTAATGCTAAAAACACTGAAGAAGTTTCTACATGGACTGATCCATACTATGATGAGGGTTCAGATGTCACAATGATTTCCACTTGTATACCATTCTTTGATAGTTCTGGAAAAGTAGCAGGAGTAGTTTCAGCAGATATTGATTTAAATAGTATACAAAATTTAATTAATGAAACTAAAATTGGACAAAGTGGCTGGGCCTTTCTACTTAATGAAGATGGATTATATATCTCACATAAAGATCCGGATAAAATAATGAAAGATAATATTTTAAACGAATCTAATAAAAGTCTTGCAATGAATGGCAGAAAAATTCTGGAAACACAATACGGCAACTTGACCTACACAGATGAAGAAGGAGAATACATTCTATATTATTCACAAATACCACTAACAAAGTGGATTATTGGCCTTACAATATCACAAAATGAATTATACTCCCGACTAAACTCTTTATTAAAAAATACAGTTTTAATTCTTTTAGCCAGTTTGATAGTTGTTAGTACAGGTATTGTATTATATGCAAATAATTTAACTAAAAAAATAGTTAAATTAAAAAATAATGCAGAACTTCTTGCTAGCGGAGATTTAACCATAAATTCATACATTAATTCTCAGGATGAAATTGGAGTTCTCTCGAAAAGCTTCAATACTATGGTTGAAAACATAAAAAACCTATTAACAGACACAATGAAGGTTAGTAAGCAAATATCCACTGAATCTGACCATTTAGCTGCCACTTCAGAAGAAACTGCTGCTTCCTCTAATGAAATTTCCAAAACTATCGAAGAAATAGCTCGTGGGGCTGAAAATCAAGCTCACGACACAGAAGAAGCTTCTATTATTGTAGCTTCTCTAGATAAAAATTTTGAAAAATTAAAAGCTGATAGTAATTCAATGTACCAAGATGCAAATAAAGCAAATGATGCAAATAAAACTGGATATTTAGCAGTTGAAGATCTCATTAATAAAACTAATTTAAATAATGAGTCAATGCTAAAAATAGAGAATGCTATTCAGGAACTGAATACTAAGTCGAATAATATAAGCGTAATATTGGAAACCATATCTTCAATTGCAGAACAAACTAACTTGCTTGCTTTAAATGCATCTATAGAAGCAGCAAGAGCAGGCGATGCTGGTAAGGGATTTTCTGTAGTAGCAAACGAAATTAGAAAGCTTGCTGAAGAATCTAAAAATGCAGCCAATAAGATAGAAGAAATAGTGGAAATGCTACAGATTGAAAGTAATAATACCGTTAACATAATGGGTGAAGTCATAACAGTATCACAAGAACAAGCTAATGCAGTTTCAAACGTTAAATTAGCATTTGATAAAATTTATGAATCTATTGAAAATATTTCTACTAAAATAAAAAGTGTAAGCAATTCTATAGACATTTTAAATGATGACAAAAATAAAATAGTTATGTCTATTGAAAACATTGCAGCAATCTCTCAAGAAACAGCCGCAGCCTCTGAACAAGTAACAGCTTCTATGGAACAACAATCATTTGCATCCGAGGAAGTTGCAAAAAGTGCTGAAAAATTAAATGAACTTTCAATTGAATTAAACAAGCAAATGCATAAGTTTAAGGTGTAAATATTCAATTTGTAAAAATCAATAATGCTAGCTAAAACTGTTGCCACGTAATGCTAAAAGATAAGCTGTCTTAAATATTTAAGACAGCTTATCTTTCAAAAATTTTGATGCGTTATAATATTGACAATTAAGAATAAATCTCTAAACTTTTTGTATATTCTTTAATTTCAGATGCCGAACCATATACAAAATGTCCTTGTTTTACTTCTACCATTTTAGGTTCTTCTTCACTATAATCATGTATTGATGGATCATAATGAATATGTTTTCTAGTTCTTTCATAATCGGGATTGGGAATAGGAATAGCCGATAATAATGATTTAGTATATGGATGTAAAGGATTTCGGTATAGCTCATCTGCATCAGCTATTTCTACCAATTTACCATTATACATAACTCCTATCCTATCAGAAAAATACTTAACTACCGAAAGATCATGGGCTATAAACAATAAAGTAAGATCAAATTCATTTTTTAGTTCATTCAACAAATTGAGAACTTGAGCTTGTATAGAAACATCTAAGGCTGATATTGGTTCATCTGCAATTACCAATTTTGGATTCACTATTAAAGCTCTAGCAATGCCTATTCTTTGCCTCTGCCCCCCGGAAAACTCATGAGGATAACGATTTGCATGTTCCTTACTTAAGCCAACAATTTCAAGCATTTTATAAACCCTTTCCATTATTTCATCTTCATGGTATAATTTGCTTATTTTTAAGCCTTCTCCGATTATTTCTTTAACCGTCATTCTAGGATTTAAAGATGCTATTGGGTCCTGGAATATCATTGAGATTTCCCTAGTAAACTTCCTAGATCCTTTATGTTTTTGCCCTCTTGATATAAGCTCACCATTAAAATATATTTCACCTTCTGTAGGCTCATATAATCCAATTATTGACCTTCCCGTTGTAGTTTTGCCACACCCCGATTCTCCAACCAGCCCAAATATTTCACCTTTATATATATCAAAACTAATATCGTCAACAGCTTTTACAACTAATTTTCTTCTACCAAACCCAGAGGTAAAATATTGTTTTAAATTTCTAACTTCTAATATTGGTTTCTGACTCTCTTCATTATTCTTTTCTTTCTCTTTGAATTTCCTTCTTTTTTCCAATGTTTTCTGCTTAAAAGTATCAAAATCAATAGTAGGTGCTTCTTCATGAAGCAACCATGTAGCCGCATAATGAGTATCCGATACCTTAAACATAGGAGGTTCTTCTTCTAAATCTATTCTCATAGCAAATCTATTTCTTGGAGCAAATGCATCCCCTTTTGGCGGATGGAGTAAATTTGGCGGTGCTCCAGGTATTGCATATAATTCAGTAGATGAATCCGTTTCTAAATCTGGCATTGCAGAAAGTAAAGCCATAGTATAAGGATGTCTAGGATCCTTAAATATTTCATCTACAGTACCATACTCAATAATTTTCCCTGCATACATGACAGCAACTCTATCTGCCATATTAGCTACTACTCCTAAATCATGTGTAATAAATATTACCGATAGATTACGTTCTTTTTGTATTTCCTTTATTAATTCAAGAATTTTTGCCTGTACTGTAACATCCAGTGCTGTAGTAGGCTCATCACATATCAATATTTCTGGATCACAAGCAAGAGCTGTAGCTATTACAATCCGCTGCCTCATTCCCCCTGAAAACTGAAATGGATATTGATTATATCTTCTTTCAACGTTATCTATTCCCACTGCCTCCATTAGCCTTAATGCTTTCTTCTTTGCTTCAGCCGCAGGTACTTTTTGCTTTATCCTTAATGCTTCAGTAATCTGTCTTCCTATCTTCATAACTGGATCTAAAGATGACATTGGATCCTGAAATATCATCGCAATATCCGAACCTCTAATATCCGTCATTTCCCTATCGCTTAACTTTATTAAATCCCTTCCCTTGTAGATTATTTCCCCTTTATCTATATTAGCATTTTTGGGTAGCAAACCCATTATAGCTCTTGCAGTAACAGATTTACCCGAACCCGATTCGCCAACTATCGCTAAAGTTTCACCCTTGTTAAGACTGAAATTAACTCCTCTAGCCGCATGAACCTTTCCTGCATATGTATTAAAAGTTAAGTATAAATCTTTGACCTCTAATATACATTCTCCATTTTTCATCTTCGTCTTCGCCTCCTACTCTTGTCCTCTCAAAGTTGGGTCAAATGCATCTCTTAGACCATTCCCTAATAAATTAAATGAAATCATGAGAATTGAAATTAAAAATGCAGGAAATATGGTCAAATGTGGATGTTCTAGTAATACCTGTTGTCCTTCAGATAACAATACCCCTATAGATGGTTCCGGCGCTTGAAGCCCCAATCCTATATAAGCTAGAAATGATTCTGAAAATATGGCACTAGGTATTGCTAAAGCACTCATGGTTATAATAATTCCAACAGCGTTTGGCAATATGTGCCTAAAAATAAGAACCCTATCCGTTGCTCCCAAAGTCCTAGAAGCTAATACATACTCCATTCCCTTATATTTATAAAACTGAGCCCTTATCATTCGGCTCATGCCTATCCAGCCAGTAAGGCATAGAGCAATAGCAATGGGTATAATTCCTGGACCATAGTATAATACAAATAAAATTACAATAACCATCAATGGAATCCCGCCAATTACCTCTATAATTCTTTGCATTATTAAATCTACAACTCCACCATAATATCCCGATATAGCTCCATATATTACACCTACAACTATATTTACAGACATTGACAGTACAGCTATGATTAAAGATATTCTAGAACCTCTCCAAAGTCTTGTCCACTGATCTCTGCCTAAAGAATCCGTTCCAAACCAAAAATACTTATCTTTTACCCCTTTGTACTTATACATATCAACTTTTATAGTTGCCATATCTACATCCCTAACTTTATACTCTTCTACAATTTCCACCAATGAATCCTTATATTTTTCCTCTATACTTTCTTTCCTGACATTGATAGTTTTAACGCCATCAAAAATGCCTAATTTTTCAATGACCGGAATTCTAGCTGGCATTAAAGCAAGTTGAATATTTTGTTGTTTATAATCGTATTCATTGATCATGGGACCAAAAATGGACATTACTACTATAATCAATATAATTATAAATGCAGCTACCGATGCCCTGTTTTTCCTGAACCTAAGCATCGCATCTTTAAAAAAGCCTATGGCTTCTCCTTCAAATTTTTCATCCCTTAATACTTCAGCATCAAGATGGATAAACTCAAATTTATTTTCAGATTTAGTCTTCATTATTTTCTACCTCCTATACGAATACGAGGATCTATAATTCCGTAAGATAAATCTACAATTAAAATTGTCAATAACCCTACTAAGGAATACCAAAAAAGTACTCCCATAGCTACAGGGTAATCTTTTGCATTAATTGCTTCCACCATTACGCTGCCCATCCCGGGAATACTAAATATTTTTTCAATTACTAATGATCCTCCCATAATTCCTGTAAACATTGGTATTATAATATTAGCCAAAGGAATAAAAGAATTTCTCATGGCATGTCTTGTAGTAGCTTGTACTTGTGTTAAACCTTTAGATTTAGCTAAAAGCATATATTCAGAATTTAATGCTTCACACAATTCAGCCCTAGTATATCTTGCAATGCCTGCAATAGAACCAAAAGACAAAGCCAATATAGGTAAAACCATAGACACAAACTTACTCCATGTCAAAGTCTGTTCTGTTGTTACCACTATAGGAAACCATCCCAATTTAAATGCAATAAAATACTGTAGTAAAGATGCAAATACAAAGGATGGTATGGATATAAATGCTATTATCAATATAGATATAACATGGTCTGGAATCTTGTTTTTCTTAAGAGCAGCCCAAATCCCCAATATAATTCCAACGGGTATACTAAGTATTAGTGAAAATATATTTACTTGCATTGACACTGGTATCTTGGTTGCCAAGATTTTATTTACATTTACTTTAGGTTGTAAAGCTATGGATATTCCAAAATCCAATCGCACAAAATCCTTTAAAAAATAACCATATTGAACTATAAGTGGTTCATTTAAATGGTATTTATCTTCAATAGCTTTTTTAACTTCTTTCGGCATCCTTGGATCATTAATGAAACTTCCAGGCATAGAATGAAGTACAAAAAATGAAACGGAAACAATTACAAATAATGTTATAACCATCAAAACAAGTCTTTGAGCTATATATCTGGCCATTCTCCATGCTCCTTTCGATAACTATTATTTTGCAATCCAAGTATTTATAACGGCAAAAGCCGTTATAAATACTTGGTACTTGGCCTCTATTCTAATGGCGCAAAGTGGGATTGTAATGAAGCAAAGCCTACTCCAGGAAAATATTTTCCTTTTGTAATTAACTCTATTCTGTCATGGAACATATTAGCCGATTCTGGCTCATACATAGGCACAAAAGGTACTTCATCAAGCAAAATTTTCTCCATTTTTGCCAAAGCTTCTATTCTTTCCTGCTCTTTAAATATCAAATCGCCTTTTACAGTTCTCATATACAGTTCATCAAATTCATCACTTTTAAATTGATCTATTTTGCTTGTGAAGCCCTGAGTATACACTTCCATACTAGACCAAGGATTAAATACTCCTCCTGCCCATCCGCCAAATCCAAGATCATATTTCCCTTCTTCCATATTGTCATATGCATTATTCCAGGGTACTGCTCTTAATTGTATGTCTATCCTATCAGCTCCAAATAGGTTTTCATAATCTTGTTCTAATAGCTCTGCAACACGTTTCATATTTTCACTGTTATCAAAATATTGGATTTCAACTTCCATCTTCTTTCCATAGGCCTCATAAGCTTTATCAAAGTACTCTTTCGCCAATTCTAAATCGTATCCATCATTTTGTGGCAATACACTTTTTGCTGCTTCAGTTTCACGATAAGTCAACCCCTTTGATGGAACGGCAATTTTAAAACTAGAAACTACATATGGAGCAGGCTTAGCAGTTTTAAAAATGTCTTCTGCTATAGTTTTCCTATCCATTGCATAAAAGAGAGCTTTTCTAAAATTAACATCTCTTAAGAAGGGTTTATCTTCTGATGCCATATTGATGAACATGGACCAAACAGTTGTTGATTTTGAAAATACCAACCTTGGATCCTCTGCATATTTATCGTAGTTTGCTCCAGATAAAACGACTGTATCTATGTCATTATTTTCAAATAATTGAACCCTCGTATTCGCATCTTCTACAACCCTAGATTCAATTCTATCTACTGTATATATGTCTTTTATTGGTGAATACTCATTTTTTACATATACTTTAACTTGATCCCTTATCCACTCTTCAAGTTTATATGCACCAGAAGAAGGTGTGGTTTCCTTCGAAGTACCATAATTGGTTTCTGTTCTATCCTCATTCATTCCCGCTTCATATATCTTTTCTTGTACTGGAGAAGAGGCTCCACCACCCGTAAATGCCAAGTAGAAATCTATTTCAGGAGCTGGAAATTCCAACGTGATTTCAAGTGTATAATCATCTAACGCTTTTATTCCTACATCTTCCCATTCACATTCTCCATCCCAATATTTTTTAGCATTTACTACGACTATGTCTGCATCAAATACTTGAGGACCTCTGGAATTCTTAAGTTTAGGATCCAATAACATTTTGTATGAATATTCATAATCTCGTGCATTAAGAGGTGTACCATCCTCCCATTTCAAACCTTCTTTCAGCTTAAAAGTCCACACCGTCCCATCTTCATTTCTCGTAGGAAGATCCACCGCATGGTTACCAATAATTTTGTAATTTTCAGTCTCCTCATCATAAATCATTTCCAGTAAATTACCAAAAATTAAAGACATTGTATCAGATTCTGCAGTTGTTTGATAAATGTGAGGATTTAGGGTAACAGTTTTACCACCAGCTATCCTATATACTACAGGCTCATTTTCTTTTGCTTCATCTAATTCATCTGCCACCTCCTGGCTGCCAACTTCACTATCCACATCCTTGTTACCACAACCAGCCAAAGTTGAACAGAGTAATGTTGCAATTACCAATAATAATAAAAATCTCTTCATGAACAATACCTCCTATTTTAATTCTAAAAAATAATACTAAGTGCTTTAGACCTTTAGTAGAGAATCAAAAATTAAAGCAAATACTGATAAATATATTGGAAGGATCCAAAGCACAACATAGCTCTTGTCCTATAAAGTAAAAGGTAGATTATATTTAAATTAAAGAGCAAGAGCTATGCAGTATATATGGGGGAATATAATTAATGAGAATTCCAACCTCTGCAAACATAATTTTTTCTCAAAGCAAAATGTGTTTTACCCCATTACAATAAACTAGATTAAAATTAAACCTATCTCAAATTGACATTGGAAAAATTGTTAATGAACCAAAAACCATCAATTTGAAAAATACAAAAGGGCATAACTCCGATATTTTCTATGTCCTCTGCAATATAAGTTAAGAAAAGCCCGTAACACTAATATCTTTAGTAAAACACCTTTTAAATCTACTTTAGTAAGCTCATAAAAAGGTGTAAATTCAAAATATTTCGAACAGATATTGCATACTTTGAGATAAAGCCCGTCATCAATAATGGTACGAATCCTAATTTGAGAAATGGGAAATGAAAAGAGATACTAATTGTAATGTCATATAATAACTCAAATAGAAACTCCAAATATTATATGCCCAATAATGAATTCCCCTTAAATATGCTTGTTCTTACACTTTTTCCTTTAATAGAATATTTTAAAAAAATTGCAAGTTACTGGAAGGATTGGTGCAATAAAAAATTTGATTGATAGATATTTTATAAATTGTAATACTGCCTAGGTCTTAATTATACAAAGTCTAGATATTATTATGTAACCCTTTAAATAACGTTGATTAATTGAAATATTGCAATTATTTTTCGATTTGCTGTAAATTAAAAATATCTTCCAATGATATGTCTAAAACTTGAATCAGTTTTACAAGATTTTCATAAGAAGGTCTACTTCTATTAGTTTCTATATCACCAATAAACCCAGTAGAGATATTGGTAAGCTCCGCTAGCTCTCTAATAGTAATTCCTTTTTTGAGCCTATATTTCTTTATGATATGTCCAAATTCTATTTTTCCCATTTATACTCCCCCTTGTGAATTATTGTACGTATTTAGTTTACACACTGCAACAAACTTGTAGGTATATGTAGTACATTTTTTTAACTTTATCTATTTATTTCTTCTATTTACTCTTTTTTTCTTAGTGTTTTTGTAGACTATAAACGTACATATATTATATATTTCATTATGTATTATTTAAATACATATAGGGTATTATTATATATATGTACGTTAATACCGAAATTAGAAAAGGTGATTTTAAAAATGGATAGTTTGGGCACAAAAATTAGATTATTAAGAAAAAAAAATGGATATAGTTTACGACAATTTGGACAAATGTGCAATCTTTCTCATTCCTATATTAGCGATATTGAAAATGGTAGAACCAATCCATCTCTACAAACATTACAGATAATTGCAGAAAATTTAAATACAAGTATGTCATATTTACTGGGCGAATCTAGTAATCAATGCTTTGATAAAAAACAAGAAGATCAAAATGAAAAGTATTATACTATTCAAGATTATGAAATACTAACTATTCTAAATAAATATCCTAAGTTGAAGCAATATATTTATGAGTTAAAAAAAGCTCCTACCAGAAAAATTAATGTTTTTTTAGAGACTTGGAATTTTATTCAGTCTATATATGATAATATAGAAAAGTGAACTCCATTAACATATGTTAAATAACAATATTGAATCTTATAATTTAAAGATAAATTAATTAGATTAAAAATTTCTACAAAGACTATATTTTTTTATCAGAATAGCTTTTAGAACCTTTGCTATAGTAACTCAATGATTACTATACTTTTATAGGCTCATCTGGCAGATTTTCAAAACTCTCTATAGAGGTTTCTCAAAACACCATCCTAAAATTTATCCTTCTATACTACAAATAAGATATGAAGCAAACAAAGACTAAATAGTCTTACCCTAATGAAACTTCACGCTTTATCTATTTAACATAATAATGTATTCTATTGAAAAATATTTCAAACCATGATTAACATGCTCTCTAAAAAAAAATTCCAACAGTAGAAATTAAACTACTGTTGGAATAATTAGGAGGTTAATTTTTTTGAATCCTCATCTCTTAATCCATATCTTTCAATTGCGCTTTCTAAAATGATGCCTATGAACTTATCTGATGTCATTCCAGCAGCCTTTGCAGCATAGCCCATATACCCATGATGTACCTTCATATTTCCTTCCTCATCTTTTTGGGAGTCCATAGTAAGGCCTGCAAAGGTATTTATTTCTAGGAAATATGGTATACCATCTTTCCCCAGTATCATATCTATTCTAGAATAATCCTTAGCATTTAATATTTTATATACCTTCAAAGCTACATTTTTGATGCGTTTTTCCTCTTCTTTTCTGATATTGGCAGGACAATGTATGATCTCTTTATCATACATCTTATGCTCGAAGGTATTGGTTTTAGTAGAATTGTATTCTATCTCTACAATAGGCAATACTTTTGGA
Source organism: Tepidimicrobium xylanilyticum (assembly GCF_900106765.1). Lineage (NCBI taxonomy): Bacteria > Bacillati > Bacillota > Tissierellia > Tissierellales > Tepidimicrobiaceae > Tepidimicrobium > Tepidimicrobium xylanilyticum. The sequence continues at coordinate 77,167 of NZ_FNNG01000009.1, read as the reverse complement.
TTTCTATAGCCTATGATTCCAACGGTTACTTCCCTACCCTCAATAAATTCTTCAATTAATGCCTTTTGCCCAATTTTATCTGTAATCTTTCTAACAACCTTAGGCAATTGCTCTGGCTCATATATGATATTTTCATCGCTAATCCCTGCACTTCCCCTTCCCTCTATGGGTTTTACAAAAAGAGGATAGTTTAAATCTATATCAGGAATATTGTCTGCATCATCTACAATGGTAAACTTTGGGGTAGGAAGTTTATTATAAGCTACAATTTCCTTCCTTTGAGCTTTATTCAAAGGTACAAGGTCTATTCCTGACCCTACATAAGGAATTCCAAAGGTTTCCAAAAAGGCAATTTCTTTCAAACTAGATGCATTAAATATAATATCAACTTTTTGCCTTTTTATATCTTCCAGCGTTTTTCTGGGGTCCTTTTTCCATTCTATAAGACAGACATCATAACCAGCAGATTTTAGGGCAGAATAGTGATGGTAAGCCTCCTCATAGGCATCATCGTAAATTTTATCGGGTGTAATTCTCCTTTGTTGTTCAACATTTCTGAATTTTCTCCAAAATACACCCACTTTCATCTATATCATCTCCTTATAAAATAATTCTTTGCACAATATAATATACCTTCGGAAAAAAGGTATATTATATATTAGTATTCAATTGTAATAATTTACAATTTTGCTTAACTTAGTGAATCACTAAAAAGAATATGGATTAGAAAACAACAAGACAAAAATATATTAAAAGACCATTGGATATGGCTTAAACAGGTTTTTCTAATATATATTATATCAAAATAAATATTATTGTAAAGGTTAGCCATTATCTATATATCACTCAATGGCTTCATTCACTTCAATTGGAAGAATCTAAATCCACTTTAAATTCCCTTTTCCATACCAATATATTTATTACAATTAATGTCAGCATATATATTAATAAACCATGTTTTATAGTAGCGACAATAAAATGGACTCCTATGAACACAAATAATATTATTAATAAAATTATGGATACTATAGCTTCTCCTTTACCTGCCTCTTCAAAGGGCATTGAAAAAGGCAACCGTTTAGTTAGGATTTTAAAGCATACTACCGTAAATAATAGTAGTACCAATAATAAAACTATTAAATCCATTAATATCTTCCCTTTAAAAAGAATCATAAATATAATGCTTACAAAGATATATATGGGAAGTACTAGGTTAACGATGGCAGCTTTCATCGTCCCCTTAAATATAGCGTCTGTTTTATTTAAAGGAATAACTTTATAAATCTAGGCTCCTTTATAATTGCCTGAAAAACCTATTGTACTTATAATCCTAGGAATCATAAAGCCTATAAAATATATGCTAAAATATACTTTAATAGGTGCTGTTCCCTCTAATCTCCATTCTTTTAAAGAAGTTAATAAAAATATGAATGGAAAGACTAGAGAAAACCCCAAAGAAGGATAAACCCTTAATTTAAAATTTCTTTCCTTTTTCATCATATTTGTAGCAGATCTGAAGAAAGCTGCCTCTTCTTTATTTCTACAAACCAGCCTTGATAGCAGGTAGTTAAAACCCTTGGTTTTAGATTTATAATTTTGGCTAGTTTCATTCAACTTTTGCAAATTATATTCAAAGGCAGAGGTAAACTTGTTATAGATAATCATCGATATTATTGGCACTAGGATAGATAAAGCTGTGAAAATTATTATGTAAGTTTCCCTATTCCCCTTTAACACTAACTCAAAAGGGCCACCAAACCAAACAGGTGGTATTATATAATGCCATACTTTATGGGTATATTCTATACCATAAAATTCACTAATATTGAACAATCTGCCTAATACTTGGTACCCTACAGACATGACTATAACCAATGCTATTTGAAAATAGTTGATTATATCCCTCAACTTTTCTCCATCGAAAAATTTCACAATTAATAAATATAATAATGCAGTAATTACTACTATGAAAATATCCATTAATATTATTCCAATAAAAAATACTATGAAGAACAATAAGCCCTGTCTGATCAATCCTGCTATAAGGCTTGGAGCTATAAATGCAATGGTCATGTAAAGCATATAAATCATTATATGTAATGTTTTAGCTGCACTCAATGTTTTACCAGTCACAGGCTTTGAAAGGATTATATCCTTGTCCTTTAAATCTAATAGTACCGATGAAAAATCCGATACTAAAGTAAGGGTCATCACGAACATTACCACTCCAAAAATTAAACCCATCTGGAATAGATAATTATCTCCAAGTACAACTAAAGGAGTTAAAATAATTTCAAAAATAAAGTATAACCATAGGTCCTTAAAAAGCTACTATCCTTCTCTTTTCCCTTTGAGGAGTCCAGCATAGCTGTAGGAATCCTTCTCCCATCTAAAGTCAACTTTACCTGCAAGATTCTTCTCATAATAGGATAATCTATTCCGAACTTCTCAAAGACCATCTGAAAACTATCCAATAACTTCAATATCCTAAACTCTTTCATAATAATCTACCCCTTGCACTATTGAAGCAAATTCTTTTGCTATCTTCTCATGCCCCTTAAAACCTGTTAGCTGGTTGAAAATTCCCTCTAAGGATCCCTCCATGGACTCTTCCCTCAATTCTTCAAAAGTCCCATCTGCAACTATCAGACCATCGTTTATCAACACAATTCTACTGCTTATTTTCTCAACTACTTCCATTATATGGGATGAATAGAATATGGTTGTTCCTTGAGCTTTTAATTCCGACAATATTTCCTTAAATATCATTACGCTATTAGCATCCATACCACTTAAAGGCTCGTCTAAAAATAATATTTCTGGGTTATTTAATAAGCTGGAGATTATCAACACTTTTTGCCTCATCCCTTTTGAATAAGAGGATATTCGCGAATCGTATACCTGTTTTAAGCCAAATAGTTCCATAAGCTTTTTGGCTTTCTCATCAGCCTCATCGTAAGCCATGCCATATAATTCACCTATGAAAGTTAAATATTCCCTTCCGGTTAGATTATCGTAAACTTCTGAAGTTTCTGGGACATAGCCTATTTTTCTCTTATACTCCACGTTCCCGCTGGATATATTCTCCCCTAAAATCTCCACCTCTCCAGTATAATTTCCGATTAACCCTAACATTATTTTCACCGTTGTACTCTTCCCAGCACCGTTTGGTCCTATATATCCTATAATTTGGCCAGGATATATGTCTAGATCTATCCCCTTTAAAACCTTTTTAGTACCAAAAGATTTTTCTAAATTCCTTATAGTTATAATAGGTCTACCGTTTATTGTCAACTATTCAACCCCTCTAAATTGATTTTTATTAATTTTACCATAAAATGTATAATAAATGGCATGACCTTTAATTAATCAAAAGTCATGCCATTTATAATAAATTCATTGTTTCTATTATTAATTTGCAACTGGCTCTACAACTATATTTTCCACTGACTTGTCTATCATGTCATTAAAGTAAATAGAATTATTTTCATCTACCTTAGGCATATCAATTGTTATATTTTCATTTATATTAAAGATCTTTGAATTAAACTCAACTCCAATGTTTAGCACACCTTTAACTGAATCTGTGTTAGCTTTAGAAACATTTCCAATAGCCCCTAAGTCTATTCTAAAGTCTATATTGCCAGCTTCATAAACTATATATCCATCATTATTAACTCCATATTCTATAACTATACCCTTATCTCCTATTATACTAATATCATCAATCTTATCCATGAACTCATTAAATTTACCTTTTATTTCTGGAAGCCTTCTTTCTAAGTTATCCAATTCCATATCTATTTGTTCTTGCATAAGTTCATTCTCTTCACTTGAGTTTTCTACCATACTCATTACTACATCCATATATCCTTTCATAAATTTTAAAACTTCTTTATTTTCTAAACTGTAGTTTATTGTATACCTCATAAAATCTTTAAAGGATTTGTCATCTAGTTTTAATTCATAGATAGATAGCTTATTTCCGTCTATTGTTCTTTCACCTCTATATTTCACAACTTCAACTTTTGGCTTGAAAGTTTTTAGATAATCCTTAAAGAAATTGTCCAACTTTGACTGCATATCCTTACTAAACTTTATCAATTTGCTATAGTTAACTTTCTCTCCATCTTTAGCTATTAGTTTATCAATATCATACACTATATATTCCTTGTCCATAGCTTCTGGGGACATTCCTGCCATTAACATAGGTGGCATTTTTATAATCTCAATCAACTTAGGCTTATCTCCTGCCATATCAACGTCAACCCATACTGACATTGGCATTTCCATGCCTCCAAAGTTTAATTTCATATCTGCATATGCCTTAGCTGAAGTTTTATCATCATTTTGTTTTATTTTTTGCGTTATACTTACTTCTGTATTATTTAGCAAACTAGTAACTTGCTGTACTATTTGCTCATCTTCTGGTGAAAATCCCTCTCCTTTTAGAGTAAACTTAAATACTGACTTGCTTTCCGCAGAATTAATCTCCTGGGTCTTATTAAAAGCCTTAATAAAAGCTAGCTCATTGTTAGTACATCCAGTTAACATTATAGCAAATATCAAAAATAATGTTATAATTGATCCTTTTTTCATATTTACCATCCTCCTATCTATAATAGTCTCATATATAAATATACGATATATATGATAAATAGTAAACTAATTAATACAAAAAATTCCTATTTTAAACTTATACTTATATTAATCTTCTAATATTAACTTTTCCAACTCTAAAGGTTCAATATATTTGCCATCTTTGTAGGCTCTCATATTACCACCAGAGATCTCATCTATTAATGCAATTTGGTTATTATCAATCCTCCCAAATTCTAGTTTAATATCGTATAGTTCTATTGCCTTTTTTGCCAATTCTTCTTTAATGACATTGCTAATCTTAATGGTCAATTCTTTTAATATTCTATACTCATCCCGGGTCAATATTCCCAGCATATGTAGTGCATCCTCTGTAATCAAGGGATCATTCCTTTCATCATCTTTAAGAGTAATTTCAACATAAGCATCTAAAGGCTGACCTTCTTTAGCATACATACCATAGCGACGTATAAAACTTCCAACAGCCCTATAACGGCAGATTACTTCTAGCCCATTTCCAAATACCTTGGCTGGCTTTACGGTCATAGTGGCTTCTTCAATGTTTGAATCAATATAATGGGTAGGGATTCCCTTATTCTTCAATATTTCAAAGAAGTATTTAGTTAATTTAAGGCCTGACCTACCTGCCCCTTCAATGGTTAATCCTACCTTATTAGCCCCTGGATCGAATACACCATCTTCTCCAGTTAAATCGTCCTTGAACTTTAATAGGTAGTTACCATCTTCCAATTCATATAGATCTTTGGTTTTGCCCTTTGCTATAAGCTTCATTATTATCAACTCCTTCACCTAAGGTTTATCTATTTTTTTCATCACATTTCCTATGCCCAACTAACATTTCCTTTATTAACTTAATATCGTCATCAATAAATCTATGTTGAATAGTATTGACATCAAATTTAGTAACTTTAAAAGCAAATTGCATGAAATATCCTCCAGTTATAGCCATAACTACAGTTCCAATACCTACGCTACCCCCAAGTAAATATCCAATTATGACCGCTATGATTTCCTGAAAGTTTTTTATAAACCTTACAGATTTTTTGGTTTTCTTAACTAAGGCTATCATCAAACCATCCCTAGGCCCTGAGCCCCATCCTACACTAATATACAAATAACACCCAAAACCTAACACCAACATCCCTAAAAGCATCATTATGAAACTTAATACGAAACTTTTAAAGGTAGGAATTAGATGATGAAGCATCAAAAAATCTACAAATATACCTATAAATAACATATTAAAGACAGTACCCCAACCTACCTTTTCCTTAAATATGCTACTGATTATTAAGATGGTTAATCCAGCTAAAATATGGGCTCTCCCAATGGTGATTCCCAATACATTGGATAGCCCTTGATGGAAAACATCCCAAGGAGCTAAACCTAAATTTGCATTTATTGTCATTACTATTCCTGTAGCACAAACAAAATAGCCAATAAATAGTTTTACAATTGATTTTACTAATGATAAAGTCCTTGTGTTCATATCATCCCCTCTTTTTCCTGTATTAATTATATCACTCTAAAGGGACTTTACAAACATTTTTATTGAATATCGGGTCCATAGAATATATTTCTTTAGGAATGGAGCTGTCCAAATGGTATAATAAAATGGAATCATGTTTGCTATTAGGAAGGTGAACTTATGAATATTCTAGTAGTTGATGATGAAAAACTGATAGTAAAAGGATTAAAACATAGTTTAGAACAACAAGACTATAAGGTATTCGTTGCTTATAATGGAGAAGAGGCCTTTCAGATTATAGAAAGTGAAAATATCGATTTCATTATTTTAGATTTAATGCTGCCTGATATAGATGGAATGATACTCTGCAAAAAAATTAGGGAAAAATATAATGTGCCTATTCTTATGCTTACGGCAAAGGATGGAGATTACGATAAAATACTTGGTTTTGAATTTGGTGCTGATGATTACATGACAAAACCTTTTAATGTTTTAGAATTATTAGCCCGCATTAAAGCCATTACTAGAAGATTAGATAGTGAAAAGAAAAAATCCATTCTGTCTATAGGATCCTTAATGATAAATTATGATGAGAGAAAAGTTTTTGTAGAAGAAGAGGAAAAAGACCTTACACAAAAGGAATTTGAAATACTCTACCTATTAGCAAAAAATCCGGGAAGAGTTTTTACTAGAGAAGAAATATTTAAATATATATGGGAAGAGGATCCTTTAGATGTAAGGACCATAGATGTCCATATTAAAAATATTAGGGAAAAGATTGAAAAGGATGTTAAGAACCCAAAATTGATCAAGACTAAATGGGGGGTTGGTTACTATTTCAATAAGATATAAAATGCTAGTTATATATAGTTTAATAATCATCCTAGCTTTTACATCATTTAGTATATTGGTACTGAATAACTATAAGAATACTCAGATAAAAAATATAGAAATCAGTTTATTTCAAACTGCCAATATTGTAGCAGATACCTATAAGAGATATATGGAAAATATAGTTTCTGCAAGGATAATGGTTAAAAGCTACGGAAAACAAGCTAGTTCTAGAATACTGGTATTAAATTCGGACAGGGAAGTATTAATTGATAATTTGAATACCTATCTAGGTAAAACCATCAATAATGAAGAGGTGAGAAGTAGTTTACAAGGCCAATCTAAATCAGGATTATATTCATTAAATGGAAGGGAGATATTGCAGATTTCAGTGCCTATCATTTCTAAAAATATTGATGAAGATAGGATTGTAGGTGCTGTCCTTATTTCTGCTTCTCTGGATTCAATACATAAGGATATAGAAGGATTAAAAAGAAATATGATTAAAATCTCTGCTTCAGCATTAGCCCTATCATTAATTTTAACAATTATTGCTACAAACAATATGACCAAACCCTTAAAGGAGCTATCCTATGGAGTAGAAAAGATTTTTTCAGGAGATTTAGGATACACCGTTAAAAATGAATATAAGGGAGAAATGGGAAGATTAATCGAAGTCTTTAATCGTATGAGCAATAGGCTAAGCAATATTGAAAAAAGCAGAAAAAATTTTATAAACACCATTTCCCATGAATTAAAAACTCCCCTTACTTCTATTAAGGTTTTAATTGAGTCCCTCTCTATAGGTGAAAATAGCTTGGAAATCTATAAAGAATATCTTGATGATGTGTATAAGGAAGCAGAGAGGATGGAAGGTTTGGTAAACAATCTTATGAAATCCATAAAGCTAGAGGATATGGTCTTAAATGTTAAAGAAGAGAATTTAGGACAAATATTATCCTCTACCATAAAGCCAATACTCCCTTATGCAGAGAAAAATAAAGTAAAAGTAATCTTTCATAGCATAGAGGAAACTATAGTTAAATGTGATAAAGACCGGCTAAAAGAAGCATTATTGAATTTATTAGATAACGCCATAAAATATAGGGATGAAGCAAAAGAGGATTCTTTCGTTTCAATTACTGGAATAAAATTACAGGACAAGATTCTAATAACTATTGAAGACAATGGAATTGGAATTGACAGGAAAAGCTTACCCAATATATTCCAAAGTGGCTTTAGAATATTAGAGGACAACTCCCAAAATGGATATAATATAGAAGGTTATGGCATTGGGCTTGCCTTAGTAAAAAATATAATTGACAAGCATAATTGGGAAATAGTTGTAAAAAGCACCCCAAAATTAGGTAGTCTTTTTACAATCGTCATTCCCCTTCACTAGTTTAGAATTTATTTTCATTTTCTTAATAATTTCTTAACATTTCTTCATTATCTCTTAAAAACTTTTATTTATAATATAATTAATAATTATAATTGAAAAGGAAGTGATATTATGAAAAGATTTGTAGCTATATTTTTATTAGCAATTATGGTTTTTAGTCTATCTGCATGTAACAAGTCTAACGCTCCTTCTAATGAAAATGACATATCAAAAGAAGAGCCTATTGAAGTAGAAGAAGATGAAATTATAGAACCTACTCCTAATACCGATGAAATGGAAGTAACCCTATACTTTGCAAATAAAGAATATATAGAAACTGGAGATGAAAGTTTAGAAAAGCTTATTCCAGAAAAGAGAGTAATCCAATATGGAGATATTTCCTTAGAAGAGATGATAGTAAAGGAATTAATGAAGGGACCAGAATCGGAGGAATTGAGCACAGTCATACCTTCAAATGTGAAACTATTAGGCGTTGAAGTGGCTGATGGAACTGCCTTTGTAAATTTTTCTAGTGAAGGTCTTTATGGTGGTTCTTTGCAAGAGGATTTTACCATAGATCAAATAGTCAATTCATTAGTTGAATTGGGTAGCGTCGATAGGGTTCAATTCTTAGTAGATGGTCAAAAAGCTGAAACACTGATGGGACATATTGAAATAACTGAACCTTTCGAGCCATAGAAAAAGTGGGGTTTCCCCACTTTTATTCATGGTAGAAGTCTAAAAAAGAATATTTCTTCCCATCCTTTTCCCAGCCTAATATACTATCCATATTGACATTTTGAGCTGCTCTAAATATTGATAAGTCAACATTTATAAAGCTTTCCTTTAATTTTTCTATTAATTCCTTTATTTCCTCCCGCTTGCTTCCTATTTTTTTGGCAGCTACCATACAAGCACAGTTTAAGGGCCAAATGCCACTATACTGTATAAACCTCTTTATATATTCCTCTTCTATCAAATAAAGAGGCCTTATAAGTTCTATTCCTTCATAGTTCTGAGATTTAAGCTTAGGCAGCATAGTTTTAAAGTTACCAGAGCATAAAAGGTTTAAAAGAGTAGTTTCTATTACATCGTTAAAATGATGGCCAAGAGCTAGTTTATTACATCCTAATTGCTGAGCCTTGCCATATAAAGCCCCTCTTCTCATTCTGGCACACATGTAGCATGGGTAGTCTTCTGCAATTCTGCTCGTTATTTCAAATATTCCAGATTCAAATATATGAATTGGAATATTCAAATACTTACAATTATCAATCAAAAGCTGCTTAATATCTGGATGATAACCTGGATCCATTGCAATGAATTCCAATTCAAAATTTCCATTGCCATGACGGTGTAATTCTTGGAATAGCTTAGCCATAAGCAGGCTATCTTTCCCTCCAGATATAGCCACTGCAATCCTGTCTCCAGATTGGATCAATTCATATTCCTTAATAGCTTTAATAAATTTACTCCATATATGCTTTCTATATCTTTTTATAATGCTACGCTCTATTTCATGAAGGGGTTTTCTATCCTCAGTAGGAACTAAAACCTCACATCCAGATCCTGCTAATTTATTTTGATTTTCTGCCACTTTTATCACTCCATGTCCTTAATCTTTTATTATTATATCATTCTTTTATCTTTTTCACATTATTTTCTGCCTTTATAAAAAGTAAGATAAAAGCTAAATAGATGCTTATTCAGCTTTCATCCTACTCTACATTTTAATACCTTACTATTATATAATATAAAATTATAGCTATGCCCAAAATTATGATGGATATATATTTATTATTTAATCTCTTGCTTAAAATTAGTTGTAATAAAGCACTTAATAGGAACATTAAAGATAAGCCTAAAATCTTAATATGATCTAATGATAATATGAGCCTATTAAACTTTACTACCCATATTCCTAAAGCCATAGAAAAATAAAAAGGTATGATGAAAATGTTTAAGAGTTTCTCGACCTTAATATTATATCTTTTCGATATAAAGGTTAATGCTAAAAGACTAGACAGTATGCCTCCAATAAGGGATAGATTATAATGGGAAATCTTAAATAATAAATATATATTATCCTTATATAAATTAGGATGTATTAAAGCATATCCTAGCCTTGCTCCAACAAATCCAACTATAAGCAAAATCATGTATACATCTTGTATTTTGTTTTTTTCTTCTTCATATTCTACCGCCAAAATGCTAGCCAGTATATAGCCTAAAGTGGCAGAAACCATAGCAAAAAAGATAAACCAAGTTATACTTATATTTTTATAAGTAAAGAAAAATGGCTTCATTTACTAATTTCCCCTTATGCTTTCCAGTATCTGATTCACTTGGGCATATGTCATCATCCCTGACACCCCTCCTAATAATATACCATCTTTATCCACAAAGTAGGAAGTAGGAAATCCGCTTACCAAATAAGTTCTAGCCACCTCCCCTTTAGTGTCTAATAGTACTTTGAAATCATATCCACCCTTTTTTATATATTCTTCAACCTTTTCCCTTTCTTCCATCACGTCTATCGCCAACACCATTAAATCATCGTTTTCCTCATGCAACCTTTGAAGGTCTGGCATTTCCTTATCACAGTATTGACACCAAGTACCCCAAAAATTGATTAACACTATTTTTCCTCTGTAATCTTCTAGGGATACCTCTTCACCTTGCAAGCTTTCAAGAGTAAAATTAGGAGCTAACTTGTCTATGGCTAACTCAGTTATATCATCATTAGCAGATTCTCCAATAGTATCTTCAACATCGTCCACTACATTATCCTGCTCTTGTGGGTTTTGTTCTACAACTCCCTTGTCATCTTCCATAGTAAAAAAGTATAATCCCCAAACTAATACTAAGACAATCAATAATATGACTAAAATTTTTTTATTCACAATTACCTCTCCTTTTCACAATAATAGCCTGCTTATATTTATGATCTTATTGAAGAATACTAATATACCAAAAATAACTAGAATCAATCCGCCAATCTTAGGAATATATAAAAGAGCCATTCCAGCTTTTTCAAGGAACTTGCTGAATGTATTGATAAATAATGCTGTCAATATGAAAGGTATAGCCATCCCTATGGAATATATAAATAATAAATAAACTCCCTTTGACAGGGTAGCAGCCCCACTAGCATAAATTAGAATAGATGCCAATACTGGGCCAAAACAAGGAGTCCATCCAGCAGCAAAAGCCATTCCCATTAGAATAGAACTAAACCAATTGGAAATCTCATTGGGTGCCTTCACCTTTTTTTCCATGTTCAAAAATTTAAAATTTACAATTCCCATCATATTCAAACCAAAAAGTATTATTAAGACTCCACTTATCTTAGAAAATATTTCCCTATTTCTTACGAACAGTTTTCCTAAAAAGCTGGCAGATGTCCCCATTATCATGAATATAATCGTAAAACCAATTATGAAGCCTATAGTCCTTGTTAGTGCAATAAGTCTTTTTCCCTCTAGTTCCCTTTCCAAACTGACACCTGCCATATACATTATATAGGCTGGTATCAACGGCAATATACATGGTGAAAAAAAAGATAAAAAGCCCGCTCCAAAAGCTACAGGTATTGATACATTTCCTAATTCCATAACCTCACTCCTAAAAATCTATGTATTAAAAAATATACCCCATATCCCTATATTATAACTAAAACCTATAAATTTTCAATTCTATCTATTAATTATTGGAGTGAATAATAGAGTATTTTATCATGCTCTTCTATGTAAAAATAAAAATATCAAATATGATCATAATAATTTGTGAGGTGATTTTATGGATAAAAGGGTAGTTGTTGAAGATTCCTTAAAGGAACATATCGATTTTCTTAAAAAATCAGGATATGAAGTTGAAAGGATAAGCAAACCGGAAGATGTTAATAATGTTCAGTCCTTTAATTATGATGCTGTAGTAGTATCGAGTATAGATGATTTTTCCATGGGAACAACAACCTTTAGGCCTAGTGCGCCTGTTGTAGAAGCTAAAGATAAGACGCCTAGAGAAGTATTCAATATATTGAGAACCAGATATTAACGCAAGACAGCAATTGAGCTGTCTTTTTCGTTAATCCCTGGTTTATTTGTTAATTTACTAATAATAAGCTCAATGCCATTACTACCATGCCTGATATAAGTCCATAGATAGCAGTATGGTGTTCTCCATATTTTTCTGCTGTTGGAAGCAGTTCATCTAAGGATATATAGACCATAATTCCTGCAACAGCTGCAAAAACCAATCCAAATAATTTCTCATTGAAAATTCTCATCAATATAAGATAGCCTACCAAGGCACCTAAGGGCTCTGAGAGTCCTGATAAAAAAGAGTAAGAAAATGCTTTTTTACGACTTCCCGTTGCAAAATAAATGGGAACGGAAACTGCAATTCCCTCAGGTATATTATGGATTGCTATGGCAATGGCTATGCTTATACCTAAAGATGGATCTTGAGCAGCACTTATAAAGGTTGCCAATCCTTCAGGAAAATTATGTATTGCAATGGCTAGAGCTGAAAAAAGCCCCATTCTCATTAATTCTTCACTTTCAAATTCCACTTCTATACCATTCCCCTTCATCTCCTTAACGTCCCGCATTTCATGGGGATTCTTTTCACTAGGAACGAATCTATCAATCAATGCAATTATAAATATTCCAACAAAAAAGGCTATAGTAGTAATCCAATATCCTTTTGTTGGACCATATACTAATTCTAATGATTCTTTTGCTTTAACAAATATCTCAATAAAGGAAACATATATCATAACTCCTGCTGAAAATCCTAAGGCGCCAGATAAGAATTTCTTATCTGTCTGCTTAGTATAAAAGGCTAAAGTACTACCAATACCCGTAGATAAACCTGCAAATAAGGTTAATCCAAAGGCAAATAATATATTACCATTCAATTTAATCATCCTTTCCATATAATATTCTCACAAATCACAATTCATATATACCCCGATGTTAAGTTAATTAACCGTCTGTTAAGCAATATAATATGCCAACAAACGGTTAATTCAAGACCTTTTCATCTATCAGTATGATTTAAAACGACTTTATATTTATTGTACAATTTCCTTGCCTAGATTTTCTAATTCCCTTCTTATTATTCCTTTTACCTTTTCATCTGCTTCAGTTAAAGGTAACCTTAATCCCCCTACTTTGATATCTACTAAGTTTAAAGCTGCCTTAACAGGTATCGGATTTGAGACTATAAATAGGGTCTCAAATAGCTTAAATAGTCTGAGGTGTATTTCCATGGCTTTTTTTGTATCTCCATATACAAAAGCATCAATCATTTCTCTCATTTCTTTACTCACAATATGAGAACAGACGCTAACCACTCCATAAGCACCTACTGCCATAGCTGGAAGGGTCATTGAGTCATCCCCAGAGTAGACTAAAAAGTCCTTAGGCTTTCTCCTTATTATTTCAGATATCTGATTTATATTACCACCGGCTTCTTTTAGCGCAACTATATTTTCAATGGCAGCTAACTTCTCTACCGTTTCTGGCAATAAATTGCAGCCCGTTCTTCCTGGAACGTTATATAACATAATAGGAGCATCTAAATTTTCTGCTACCTTTTTAAAATGATCATATAATGATTTTTGATCAGGCTTATTATAATAAGGTGTTACTACTAAAAGCCCATCTACCCCTGCTTCTATTGCTCTTTGTCCGTTTATAATGGTATCCTCAGTAGAATTGGTTCCGATTCCAGCAATAATCGGAACATTAACATTTGCTTTGATAACCTCATATAGTTTAACTTTCTCCTCTAATTTTAAAGTAGGCGCCTCTCCTGTAGTTCCCGTAATAACTAATCCTGTATTTCCTTCTTCAACTAGCTTTTTTGCTAAGCGAACAGCTTCTTCATAATTTACGTTCAAATCTTCATCAAAAGGCGTAACCATTGCTGTAATAAGTCTCCCCCAATTTACCATTCGAAAACCCCCTTAACTATTTTCAATAATATATAATATGTTAATGCTTTATTTTATGTTCTATTTTTTTAATATTTAACCCTTTAAAGGACATATGAATAGTATATAATTAACCGATTTTAAAACATGACATTTTCAAGGAGGGGATTATTTTGAAAACCTACAATATAGCTGTTGTCGGACCCTTGGGATTAGTAGGAAGGAAGGTTATAGATATACTGGTGGAACGGAGATTCCCAGTTGGTGATATTAAATTCCTAGGAACTTCAAAAAATAAAAATAAAAAAGTTGAATTTAATGGAGAGTCCATACTAACAGAGGTAGCTAAAGAAGGTGCTTTCATGGACGTCGATATTGCTTTTTTCTGCGTTGATAGTAGTATTAGTAAATATCTTGCACCTATAGCAGTTAAAGAAGGTGCTATAGTAATAGATAATAGCAGTGCTTGGAGAATGGACAATAATGTACCACTGATAATTCCCGAAGTAAACCCTGAGGATCTACACTCCCATAGAGGAATTATATCGAACCCCAATTGCTCAACTATACAAATGCTAGTACCATTGAAGCCATTACACGACATTTATAAAATTAAAAGAATTGTAGTATCTACCTATCAGTCAGTATCAGGTACTGGAAAACAAGGAATGGAAGAATTAAATAATCAAATGATAGATTACTGCTTTAATGTACCTATGACCAGCTCAGTATATCCCCATCAAATTCTATTTAATGTATTACCTCATATAGACCATTTCTTAGAAAATGGCTATACAAAAGAGGAGATGAAGATGGTTAATGAAACCAAGAAAATATTAGATGAAAATATTAAGGTAACTGCTACTACAGTCAGAATTCCAGTCTTCATCGGCCATTCGGAATCAGTAAATATTGAAACTGAAAAACCCATTAAAGTGGAAGATGTAATAAATATTCTTGAGAAAGCAAAGGGCGTTAAAGTTATAGATGATATTAAATCCAATTCATATCCCATGCCCATCCATATACAAGGGAAGGATGAAGTCTTTGTAGGTAGAATTAGAAAAGATTTTTCCATAGAAAATGGAATTAATATGTGGATTGTAGCTGATAATCTCAGAAAAGGGGCAGCCCTAAATTCAGTACAAATTGCTGAAACATTAATAGAAAGAAACATATTATAGTAGGTGATAAAATGGATACTATTGTACTAAAATTTGGGGGAACTTCCTTCAAAAACTTAAACCATAATCCAGATATCTTATACCATATAAGTAATTATATTAAAAAGGGCTTAAAACCTGTAGTGGTTGTTTCAGCCATTGGTAGACAAGGAGACCCTTATGCTACGGATACTTTAATTCAACAATTGGAAGAAATTAATCCTAAAATAAAACCTAAAATAAAGGATCTTATAATGTCCTGTGGTGAAACTATATCAACAAGCATAATTGCCCATCTGTTGGAATCCAATAATATCCCATCAGAACCTTTAATGGGATTCCAAGCAGGTATTGTTACAGATGAAAAATTTAATTCTGCAGAAATAATTAGTATTAATACTTCTACTATAAAAAAACATATGGATAGAGGAAAAGTAGTAGTGGTGGCAGGATTTCAAGGTATAACTAAGAACAATGAGATTACCACCTTAGGTAGGGGAGGCAGCGATATTACTGCTATAGCCTTAGGAGGATATCTAAATGCTAAAAGGGTAGATATTTTCACTAATGTCCCCGGTGTAGCTTTCATAGATCCTATAATGGTACCTAAAACTAAATATATTAATAATATTTCCTATAGAAATATGTACATTCTCTCTTCTAAAGGAGTAAAGGTAATTCACCCTAAAGCGGTAGAGTTAGCAGAAAGATTTAATATTCCCGTTCGAATTACTTCAACCTACTTAAATGTTCCTGGCACCCTTATCTCCAATGAAGATGGAGGAGAAAAGATTATTGGGATTGCTGTCAACTCTTTAGATGATAAAAGCATATTTACCATTTTATACGATGATGAATTTAGTAAAAACCTTTTTAAACGTTTAAATATATTTATCGCAGAAAATAACGGCAATATATTGGAAATCACTTATCATAATGGTGAAGTGGCTTTAGTAGTCAGTAATGAAAATGCTTATAACTTTGCTAATAATTTGTATAGTCATTTAATAAAATAGCAAAAACTTGTGCTGTTTCATAGCTATTAAATTAGTTATGAAATAGCTCTTTTTTTGAACCTAATCAGCAACTCCTACGATATCTAGAATTTGATATTATTATAGCCTCTGCTGACTTCTCATGACAAATATTGTTTAAACCATGGTTCTAACCACTAATCCCGTAATAGATTTTCACCATCAAGCTGTTGTCCATGCCGAGTACATTAAAACAGGTCGAAAAGCTAATACTTTTGGCCCTGTTTTCCTTTTAAGAGGCTTTTTATTTTTAAACAGCCTTATAAATAAGTGCTGTTGCAATAGCAATACGTTGTTTTTTATCCACCAGAAAGGTTTTTATCATTATAAAAAATCAAGGTATTACCATATAAATTTATTTATCATATTTCATCAACCAAACATTTTTAATAAAATCTTTTATAATAAGATCTATATGTACACAAAAAAGGCTGTTTCATGGCTGATTTATCAGTTATGAAACAGCCCCTATATTTTTTGGCCTTTAATCTAATATAGGCTGAATTTGCCTTCCAAGCAAAGCTTCTCTTATAGTAGATTCAATCTTCTCGAAGTTAGCTATTAATGAATTAGGTTTACCGAATGGATTATCTTGACTAAAAGGTACAAAATAGACGTTTTTTGTATTTAGTAGAAGCCCTAAATTTTTTGCATTGGCTCCTAGGGCATCGTTGGTTGCAATAGCTAAAACTAAGGGCTTCTGGTTCCTTAAATGGGCTTTACAAGCCATGGTTACAGGTGTATCTGTAATGGCATTAGCTAATTTAGCTAGGGTATTTCCTGTGCACGGGGCTACTATCATAATATCCAATTTTAACTCAGGGCCGACGGGTTCCGCATCTACTATGGTGGAAATTACTTCTCTGCCCGTTATCTTACTCAGTTTATCCTTCCATTCTTGAGCTTTGCCAAACCTCGTATCAAAAGAATCGGTAGAATAGGAAATTATCGGATATATATCTGCTCCTAGTTCTTTAACCTTTTCTATCTGGGGAAAAACGTACTCGAAATTACAAAATGAACCAGTTAAGGCCCAGCCTAATTTTATTTTATTAAAGTCCATATTAAATGCCCCTTTCTTCAATAATATTGTAAATAGTCTCCTTTATGATATTAGCTGCAGTTAATGGCGCTACTTTCCCAGGCAATCCCAAAGCATGGATAACCTTAATTCCCAGTTCCTCTGCCTGCATAAAGTCTACACCACCAGGTTTTGATGCTAAATCAATAATTAAGGTTTTTCTATGGAAATGTTCCAATCTCTCCTTAGTAAGTATTAAAGACGGAATTGTATTAAATACAAAATCCATATCTCCAACATTCTCATTCAATTGATTAAATCCTATTGCTTTGTAATTTAAACTTTTAATCCAAGCAATATCCTTAACTTTTCTTGCTGCTATATAAACATTTGCTCCTATACCGTGCAACATATTTGCCAGTATCTTGCCAATTCTTCCAAAGCCTAATATCAATACATTAGAATTGTGAAGAGTAATAACTGAATGTTCAATAGCTAGTTTAATAGCCCCTTCAGCAGTAGGGATGGCGTTTAATATCTGCAGTTCTTCCCTATCAAAATAGTCTACAAGTTCGATTCCATATTTCATCGCCTTTTTCATTTGCTCATCTGCTATGCCACCTGCCATTAAAACCTGACCTTTTTTCATACTTTCAAAGACAATTTCTATAGGTATTTTTTCAATATGGAAAGGTGCATTAATAGTCTTATTATCCTTAGTAAAAGGTAAGGGACCGATTATTATATGACAATCTCGAAAATTTAAACCTTCAATATGGGATATTGTAATATTATGCCCATCCTCATAGAGTAGATTTGCTAATTCAATGCTTCTATTATCCCCTCCTAAGATTAAAAATTTTTTTGGCTCCATGTAATCCCTCCAAAACAAACCAATCAATAATATATTATGTAAATCTTTCTCCAATGTTACTGAAAAAACAAATCCCCAAACTAAAAAGTTTAGGGATCTGATCTTTGAATATCTATGTATATTTTTCTAGTCCTTGGCCCATCGAATTCACAAAAATATACCCCTTGCCATGTGCCAAGTTTTAATTTACCATTTCTAATAATTAAGCTACAGGAAGAGCCCATTAAAGATGTTTTTATATGGGCATGGGAATTTCCTTCATAATGGCGGTAATCTCCTTTTACAGGAAATACTCTATTTAACATCATTAACATATCTTCAACAACGGTAGGATCTGCATTTTCATTAATAGTAATACCTGCTGTAGTATGAGGGACAAATACTACCGCTGTTCCATTTTCTATGCCTTTCTTTCTTATGGCCTCGTTTATAATGGAAGTAATATCTATAAACTCCTGTTCTTTACTAGTCCTAATTTGAAATTCCATATAATCTCCCTCCATATATTTTTTTCAAATTAGCTAATAAAACATTTAAATTGACAAAGGATATTAATTGATATAAACTATTGTTTGTCTAAGCGAAAATAAGGTATTCTATTTGACAATACATATCAAGGAGGTTAGGCTATGGCAAAATTCAAAGAACTATTTGCACCTAAAGACTTGACTGAAGGTCCGCCTTGGAAGCGAATTATCGAGTTTGCAATACCCATGTTAATTGGGAATATCGCCCAACAACTATATAATACCGCCGATTCCATAATTATAGGTTTATATGTGGGTGATAATGCTCTGGCTTCTGTTGGTAGTGCATCTCCCATATTAAACCTTTTATTGGTACTCTTTGTCGGTGTTTCTGTAGGTGCTGGTATAATGGTATCTCAATATTTTGGTGCTAAAGATAGAGAAAAACTTTCCCATACTATTGGAATATGTATCTCATTAACAGCCATAGTTTCAGCAATAATTATAATTATAGGTCCTATTGTAACACGTCCTTTTCTTAAACTTTTAAACACACCAGAAAGTATTATCGATTGGAGTGCTCAATATCTAATCATCTATTTCGTCGGCATAGCAGGATTTTCATACTATAATATTTTATCAGGTATTTTACGTGGACTTGGCGACTCCCTATCGGCACTTATATTCTTACTTATATCCACTGCTTTAAATGTGGCTCTTGACATCCTATTCGTTGCCAAGTTTAATATGGGTGTTCCTGGGGTTGCTCTTGCTACCGTTTTAGCACAAGCAATATCAGCAATACTTTGTATGTTGAAGCTTCTAAAGATGAAGGAGAATTTCGACTTAAACTTAAAAATGTTAAAACTTGATAAAGATTATACTTATAGATTGATAAAACTGGGATTACCATCTGGAATAACTCAAGGAATATTCTCTGTTGCTATGATCATAGTACAATCTTTGACCAATAGCTTTGGTGAATTGGTTATAGCCAGTAATGTAATAATCATGCGTGTTGACGGTTTTGCCATGATGCCAAATTTCTCCTTTGGAAGTGCAATGACAACATATGCTGGCCAGAATATAGGTGCTAGAAAAATGGATCGAGTTGAAAAAGGAACTAAACAAGGTACCATGATTGCTGTTGGAATTTCAACTGTAATAACCATACTGATTTTAATTTTTGGTAAATATTTAGTCAGCATTTTTACTGATACTAAGGAATTAATCGATTTTAGCACTCGTATGATGAGAATCCTTGCAGTAGGCTATGTGGCAATGGCAGTAACCCAAAGTCTATCTGGAGTCATGCGCGGTGCAGGGGATACCATAACACCCATGTGGATATCGCTTATTACTACAGTCTTTCTTCGCGTACCAATAGCTTATGGTATTGCATATTTTACAAGATGCAAAGCCTATCCCACTGGAAGGCCTGAATCAGTTTTTATCTCCCTACTTGTAGCCTGGACTATGGGGGCTATAATAACTACTTTATTCTTTAGAAAAGGTAAATGGCGTGAAAAAGCATTAATTAAAGATTAAAGATATCTTTCCCATCTTAAGCCTTATTTAAAGATGGGAAAGTTTTTTATTGATATAAAAAACTTTTATTTATAGATTACTATTTTCTATATGATGGCTTATGATCCTATTATACTTATATATCATAGTTATAACGGCTCTTGATAAATCGTAGGCTTTTACCGTAGACTCTTCACCTCTTAGCCCCACATTGGACTTCTTCAAATATACCTTCAATCCATGTATATTCAACTCCTCTTCTAACTACTTTTTTGCTACTATCTCCTGCTTCATCATAATCCTATTTTCAGCGCCAGATAGCTTATAATAGGTAAACCTATTATGTATGATGTACTTTTAAGCCACTGAACATTGTTCCTGCTATTAACTCTACCTATTAAGATAAGGGTAATAATCCCGAAAAGGGCATAGAAAATTACAATAGTTGTATCTGTTATAAATATGATATTAATAGGAGTAAACAAATGATTAGCATGTCCATAAACAACCTTAACTTATCTAAACCCCTATACCTTCTTATATAAAGCCCCCTCTAGCCCCGCCTCTGGATAAGCAATTATTAAACTATCAATATCATCTCCTATAATAAGGACATTCATCTTTAAGACATTCTCTATTTCTCAATCTGAAACTGCAAATAGGACTTAGGGCTCTATAATCATAGAGTTTTACATTTAAAAATTCATCCGTAAATTTTGTTGCTTCTTCGATAGCAATAAATGAATTCCTTTTACAGCACCTAGGGCCACCTATTTTGGCCATTGTTATTAAAGCAGTACCTGTCATTAGATTGGCTAGTCCCCAGCTATCCTTAGTTAATGGACTTGCCCCAGAAATAATACTTATATACATACCAGCACCTACTGCTGCCCCACAATTACCATAAAAGCCACAAAAACCACCTTTAATATCCTTAGCCCTATTCTTTGCTACTGCAAGTTTTTTTGTTTTAACATCTTTTTTATCTAATATGTTATAATAGGACGCTATAAGAACAGCAGGTACTAGAAAATGGTGTTCCGGTCCATGCATATTAATCGATGGGCTTTTCATTAATTCAATTGCTATCTCCAAGGGATTAGTTTTATCAGTCCCTCTACAATAACTTTCTATCAATTCAACTCCATCCATAGAATGACATGTATCACAAACATAATGACCATCTAAACAGTTTACATTGGACTTAAATTTCTTATGGCAATATATACATTCTGCTTCCCTATAATCTTCAAAATAAATCAACTCTTTACCACATATCATACAGTCTCTAGTATGCTTTGTCTTGGGACTTTTTTCCATCACAGTCTCCTTTCCGTAGTCGATATCTTTGGTATATTTATAAATACCAACATCTTCATTTAATATTTTACAAAGGGAATCCGTTTTTACCAATACTTAATTTATTAAAATACTTTAATATACCCTTTTAATATTTGTTCTTAATAAATCTCCTTTTCACAAAAATTGTTCCTAATACTATAGAAATTATTATAAAAATAATAACTACAATCTTTGTATAAAAATCCATATAATCAACTATATTATGCCATGCTTTTCCTGTTACTCTTCCCAGATATATGAGCACTGCATTCCATATAAAGGAGCCAATTGCCGTCAAAGAAACAAAAAGACCCATTTTCATTTTTGAAATTCCTGCTGGTATGGATATCAAACTGCGTACAATTGGCACAAATCTACATATAAATACTGCCTTATTTTCATACTCATTAAACCATTTGCCTGCTTTGCCAACGTCCTCTTTTTTTAAATGGAGCCTTTTTCCAATATTGCTATCAATAAGGTTATATATGCGTTCAATGGTTAACAGTCTACCAATACTATACAATATAATTGCTCCTAATACCGATCCCAATGTTGCAGATATTGCAACCTCCCAAAAGCCCATTTGGCTAAATGTGGTTAAGAAGCCTCCAAAGGTTAAAATCACTTCGGATGGTATTGGTGGGAACAAATTCTCAATGGTTATTAGTAGAAAGATGCCAATATATCCATAGTCGTTTATAATATCTAACATTAAATCTTCCATTAAGTGTAACACCTCATTATTTCAACTTAAAATACTAAGCCACACTGGATTTTTCAGTAGACTGCCTTTCAGTTTATTATATTATCTATTTAAAACTAATTCAACTTAAACTAGTGAATAATTATATATTTATGAGTTGACAATTTTTTTAATCCTTCTGGCCTTCATTCCACATAGTGGGTCGTTCCTTTTTAATCTATTCATAATAATTTTCTTTGATATGATAACTTTATTGTTGTTATTCTTTTCCCCTTAATTTACAATAGAATTTATATAATAGTTCTTTAAAAAGGATATAAATATACAATAAAAGGGGAACATAATGTTAAGAAAAAGTAGATCAAAAAAATTTTATTGCTTTTAACTCTTACCATAACTATTATATCCACTCCAGTTCCAAGTTTTGCCATTGGTGACCCAAAGCTTGATAAACTGGTTGGAACCTTTAGGGGTTCTTATTATGCTAATCAAGGGCATACAGGTCTTACTTTAAAGGTTGAAAAGACAGATGATGGAGAGTACATAGCTGAATTCTTCTTTTACTCAGTGCCTGATAATCCATCAGTGCCATCTGGAAGATATAAATGTGAAGTAACATATTCACCTGACACTGGGAATTATTATGTCCGTGGTGTAGAGTGGATTGAAAGACCATCTGGATATGTATTTGTAGATTTAGAAGGCCCCTTAAAAGAAGGGATATTTGAAGGAATAGTAGACAGTCATCTTGGCAGCAAGTATACCTTTCATCTTGTAAAACAGGAAGGAGAAAATGCGCCTTCCAATTGGGCTGAAGTAACAGTAGATGATGCTGTATTAGAAGGATATGTCCCATTAGAATTGCAGAATAATTATAAAAAGAGCATAACTAGGGCTGAATTTGCTAGACTTGTAGTTGCAGCAATTTCATTGAAGACCGATCAAAATATAGAAGAAGTAATAGAGAGCAAAGGATACAGCTACGAAGAAAACCCCTTTGATGACACTAGTGATAGATATGTCTTAGCAGCAAGTACCCTAAACATAGTTAAGGGATATGGCAATAGAAAATTTGGACCAGATGATTTGATAACTCGTGAGCAATCTGCTGTTATGCTAACTAGGCTAGCAGAGGTATTTAATGTAGACACATCTGAAAATCGTTCTATACAATTTAAAGATAGGAGTTCATTTTCAGATTGGGCTGTTTCTTCTATAGATTTTGTCACTCACAGGACAGATAAGAAGACCAATACGCCAGTAATGATGGGATCAGACAATCTATTTAACCCTAAGGGGAATTACACTAAGGAACAGGCAATTTTAACTATCTATAGGCTTATGAACTCTTTAGATTAAAATGATAAGGTTCTGAACAACTCAGAACCTTAGTACTTTTTTAATGGTATTAAACTTTACGACACAATATTCTAATAACAGCACATAGAAGGAGGAGTCGGCTAGTAATTGTTCTATTGGAAAATTGGTAATTTATGCGGTTCACAACTTAAATTTTATTTCAACTTCATTTAATAGTGTAAAGCCTAAAATCATCATCCCACCTATTAACTGCACAAAACTTATTGGTTCATTTAAAACAGCTACAGAAATAACTATTGCAACAAGAGGGTCGATATAGCTTAATATTGATACTTGCTGACCTTTTAAATCCTTAATAGATGAAAAATATAAACAATAGCATATCCCTGTATGAACAATGCCAAGGATTAAAATGTTAGTAATTCCAATAATACCTAAATTCTCTATATTTACACCTGTAGTTATAAGTACATAGGGTATTAGGACTATTATGGCTGCGAATAACTGGATTAGCGTTTTATCTACTCCGGAAACCTTGGTAACAAACTTATTAAGAAGGATTACAATCGCATAAAAAACTGCTGCCCCAAGTCCAAAACCTATTCCCACTATATTAGCGGAGGACTTGTCCGTCCCACTGATTCCAATTACCATCACTAACCCTATAGTTGACATAATAAAACATATTATTTGCTTAATTGTCATCTTTTCTTTAAACAAAGCTGGGCTTAATACCGTTACAATAACAGGAGAAAAATAATAGCTCAATGTAGCTATTGAAACTGATGTATATTTATAAGCTTCGAAAAGCAAAATCCAATTAAAACCCATTACTGCACCTGATATAAAAAGCAAAGGAAGGTCCTTTTTTATATCCAATAGGGAAAACCTACTTCCTATTAAGCCCTTATATATTAAAATCACTATTGCAGCAATAACTGCTCTAAAAAAAGCAATTTCCCCTGATGAAAGAGAAATACTCCTAACAAAAATGCTTATAGTTCCAAAGGCAACCATGGAAATAATAATCTTAAGTTTTGCATTCATTCTTCCAACTCCTATTATTTAGTTCATTTATTAATAAAACTCGCCATTTCTAAATAATCTTTTCAAAAGCCAATCTTTTACTATTATCTCTTAAATGAATAATCCCACAGTATTTAAAACCATTTTTCTGAATAAGTCTTTGCATAGATTCATTGTCCTCATGGGTGTCTATTCTAATACTCTTAATATTTTCCCTTAGACACATCTTCTCTATATTTTTGACAATTATTGAAGCCAAACCCTGTCCTTTATAATTGCTGTCAATGGCTAACCTATGAATAACTGCATAATCGAAATTGCTAATCCATTGACCATCATAAATTTTTTCATAAGTCTTTTCCCCATCGAAAGAAACTGCTACAGTACCAACAATTTCACCTTTTTTCAATAAGACATATCCATAGCCTCTATCAATATCCTCCCTAACAACTTCAGGATTAGGATAATTATTCTGCCACTGGTCAATCCCTTGCTCTTTGAAATAGTCCTGTGCTTGCTTAATAATATTCATTATATTGTCTATATCCGATTCTATTGCTTTTCTAAACTCCATTCTATCTCCTCACTTCACTACTTTAATCTATCTCATTGCAAAAATATTTAATCAATATATTATCATGAAAACTTTAATAATCAAGTGTTATTTTTACAATAAAATTATTGTAAAATATGAAATATAACAAAAAAAGAGTAAAGATAACACTTTACTCTAACTAGCTTAGCTCATTTTTTCACTTAATCCTTTCAATAACCGCTCCAGTTAAATCCAGCTTCAACTCTTTAATGTCCCAATCCAAACCAATGGAATTAAAATAATCTTTTATCCCCATTGTATAGTTACTATTATCATTATCTATGATTCCAACTATTGTAGGCCCTGCACCACTTAAATAGGTACCATAAGCACCTAATCTTTTACTCACATGAATTATATCTTTGAAATATGGGATTAATTTCCCTCTATAAGATTGGTGAAGCCTATCCTCGACAGCATATTCTAATAAATCAAACCTACCATTAGATAATGCAGATATTAAAATGGATACCCGACCAACATTGTAAACTGCATCATCATAGGGTACTGCAGTTGGCAATACATTTCTGGCCTTTTTAGTAGAAATGGAAAAATCCGGTACTAACGCTACAAATTTTATTCCTTTAGCAACATTTACTTTATCAAAATAAACCTTGCCCATTTCCATTACAGATACAACCATGCCACCATATAATGCAGGAGCAATATTATCTGGATGCCCTTCCATTTCCGTGGCTATATTCAATATTTCATCTTTAGAAAGGGGATTACCTGCTAATCCATTGGCTCCCATAACCCCACCTAATATACAGGCAGCGCTACTACCTAAACCTCTAGAAACAGGTATATTGGTATCCATGGTTATCTTAATTCCTTTAACCTTATATCCTATTTTATCGAGGGTTTTTAACATAGAGATATAGACCAAATTATTCTTATTTTTATATCTATCATCACATCCAATAATCTCTAGTCCCTCAGGGATTTCTTCAAAACTAAAGGAATTATGTAGATTTAAGGCAATACCTAATGCGTCAAATCCAGGTCCTATATTGGCACTCGTAGCAGGTACCTTTACCCTAATCATAGATCTCACCAACTTTTAAAAACTTTTTAAGCATTGACTTCATCTCTTTTTTACTGCAATAATTGTTATGTTTTATTGCTTTGTCTTTTAAAGAAGATATTCCTTCTGGTATTTTAATTTCAGTTTTATCTCCCAGTTTTCTTAGTATTTGAAACTCATCTTTTCCAAGGGTATTTAATCCAATTGAATCTGCTATTTTCTTTCCAAATTTAAAAGGGCTGGCAGTAGAGGCTATTATAGTCTTCGTATTATCTTTGGTCTTTAATTTGTATTTATCATATACATTGTAGGCTACTGCTGTATGGGGATCCATTAGATAATTGTAATGAACAAAAACATCCTTTATGGTCTTAGTTACTTCATCTTCCGTTGAATAATCTCCATAAAAATCCTCTATATTTATATTTTTAATCTTGTAAAAACCATTTTTATTTAGCCTTTCCATTTTATCTTTAACAGCTATATCATCTTCATTTAATATATAAAACAACAATCTTTCTAAATTACTGGATATTAGAATATCCATAGAAGGAGATGAGGTTAATTTCAATTCCCTTCTACGATCATATACTCCTGTATTTATGAAGTCAGTCAAAACGTTATTTTCATTTGATGCGCATATTAGTTTGTTCACAGGTAGGCCCATCTTTTTTCCATAATAAGCTGCCAATATATTGCCGAAATTCCCAGTAGGTACAACTATATTTATTTTTTCTCCATCTTCTAATTCTCCTTGTTTCAAAAGATCTAGATATCCATAAAAATAATATACTATTTGAGGAACCAATCTTCCAATATTTATTGAATTGGCAGAAGATAATATATAGCCATACTTATCCAATACCTCTTTAAATTCTCTATCATTAAATATTCTTTTTACCCCATTTTGTGCCTCATCAAAGTTACCATCAATGCCAACTACAAATGTATTTTCACCTTCTTGGGTTATCATCTGAAGTTTTTGGATCTGGCTTACTCCCTTTTCAGGGAAGAATACAACTATTTTAATCCCTTCTACATTGGCAAATCCTTCTAGGGCAGCTTTTCCCGTATCCCCTGACGTGGCAGTCAATATTACTATTTCCTTGTCTATATCATTGATCTTCAGTGCAATCCTTAATAGACGTGGAAGTATGGATAAAGCCATATCTTTAAAAGCATAGGTTGGACCATGGAATAATTCTAATAAATATCTATCTTGGACCTTTTCAATGGATACTATATCTTTAAGGCTAAATTTTTGTCCATATGCATCTTTTATCGCTTCCTTTAACAAAGTTGGTTCAAAATCTGTAAAAAATTTTGACATTATAAAATACGCTAATTTCCGATAATCCATTTTAGTCAATTCCATTAGATTATCTATTTTAGGAATAGTTTCTGGAACAAACAAACCTCCATCTTTAGAAATACCTTGAATAATGGCTTCGCTTGATGAAATTGAAATTGTTTTATCTCTCGTACTAAAATATCTCATTTTACTCCCCTCTAATTTATTTCTTTCAATTCATGTTGTCCAATACTGCTCCAATTGCAAAATCTAGGCTTAATCCCAGTGCTAATTTTTATATATCTCATATTGATTTCCTCTAAAATTTAATTGTTCTTACTTTGCATAAATCCATTTATAAGCATTATATCACCAGGTTCCAACTTATGGAATTCGCTAAATATTAATAAATAAACTGCTCCTACTAACTTAGTTCGTTGAAACGGAGCAGTTCTTTGCATCAATAATTTATTCTCTATTCGCTATAATAAAAAACCTGTGGCATGTAAAGTCAATATATCCTTGTTTCTGAATTAAATTATCAATTTCTTCTAGCCTTTCAAAATATTTTTCTATTGTAAAATCTGGTACTTGCCATGGTATTGCTTTTAAATAAAATACTATAGCTCCAATATCATAAAATCTTGTTTTTACTAAATCCTCCTTTTGCTCAACAATCTTTAAGCCCACTTGATTTAACTCACTCACTGCTTTTCCTAGATTCCAGTTATAATACCGACTTTGAGGGGCAGCTAAAAGTTCATTCATTTCCTTATCATTTAAACCTCCAACCTGCTGAGTTATGAAGGTTCCTTGTCTTTTAAGAATCCTTTTAACTTCCATAGGAGAATAGGATTCATGCCTATTAATTATTAGATCGAAACTTTCATCGTTAAACGGCAAGGAGTTATCATCATCTACCCTATATACTTTTACTCCCAAGGGCTCTAACCTTTCCCTTGCAATGTTTATGTTAGGCTCATACCCTTCTGTAGCAAAAGTATATTTAGGCAATGGGCTCAATGAAGATAAGAACTCTCCACCACCCGTTCCCATATCCAATAATGAAACTATCCCGGACATTCTCTCCTTAACTTTGCTCCTATAATTCCAACTTAGTGGAAACTCTTGCATTCTTCCAGTTGATTCTAAATATGAAAAGTCCCAGCCTTCAAAGTTTTCATTAGCTTCTTTAATCAAATAATCAAATAATTCGTTACTTCCTTTAACTTCCTTCATCTCTATGTCCCCCTTATATTCTTAGTTTAAATAGTTTAAAAACACCCTAATAGGAGGACCTCTTATAAATTGTTACAATCCATACAAGATAAAATAAATATACATAAATTTGTCACCATTCTTATAAATCTATATCTAAAAATTAAACTATTTGCTCCTGTTTTTATGTATTATAATGGCTCAAACTATACTAGCTAGGGGCTGATTGATTTACTTGGCAATTTTATTTATAAAATCAACTTTATATAATCGTTCACCGTATTTTTCTTCGTTATCAGTAATCGTTCCTTCTGTAAGAGTGATACGCAGAACAATTGAATCTAGACTTTCTTCGTTGCCATGATCATCAAACCATTCAAAGCACTTTTTCATCTTGGTCCTAATTTCAGCATTCCTCTCGTCTTTAACCCAACCTAAATTCTCGGCAACTCCATTGGCGGTAAATAAATCCAATCCGCATATGGAAACCTCATTGTTCTCCCCAATCTCTAGGGTCTTATTTTTCCACGAAGCGGTAGAAATATAAAAGGCCCCGTCTTCGTAATATGCATTAACCATACGAACAGCAGGACGAGGCTTGCCTGTAGCGTTTGGCTTTAAGGATATTGTCGCAAGGGCCACAAGGTTGTCTTTACCGTTCCCGCAGAACTCCTCCATAAGTTTCATCGCTTTTTCGTATTTACTCATTTTTAATTTCCCCCAATCAAAATATTTTTATATTACACTTTTCTATTAACATGCAGAAAATACCGCTTCCTGTTACCCTTTTTATCGCAAAATCTTATCCATAGGCTTTCCTTTTGCTAACTCATCGATTAGCTTGTCTAAATAGCGAATTTCCCGCATAGTTGATTCTTCTATATCTTCAACCAGTATACCACAGACCACACCTTCGATTAAAGACCGCGAAGAATTCAGTTGGGGAGCTTCTGCAAGGAAGGTTTCAAAATCTATCTCTTTTTCCAGTTGTGCTTCTAGCTCTTCTTGACTATATCCAGTCAACCAGCGAATTATTTCATCAACTTCTGCTTTCATACGTCCTTTTTTCTCCGCCTTCGCAACGTAATGAGGATAGACTTTGGCGAAAGGCATTGTATAAATACGATGTTTAGTCATCATTCAACTCCTCTTATACGATTTTCTTCATTATATCACGGAAAATAGTAGAGCTCAAACAAAAATTCCCATCATTTATGATAGGGTTCACCGCATCGACTCTACCCGCAAAACTTATTTACCGATAGATATATCTCTTTAAATTAAGGTAAAATAAAAAGCTTGGTGTCTTCATATTATGCCAAGCTTTTTATTAACTGTGGTCAATTATCCAATTTAATAAATCTTTATAACTTACTGAACCATCTGCTACCCCTAATCCAAGCTCAACCAATTCTTCATCTGTACATATAATCTCAATACCATTTATTTCAAGGAAAACCAGCATCACTAAAATCCCTATTCTCTTATTCCCATCAACAAAGGGATGATTATTAATAAGTGAAAAACCTAGCCTTGCTGCTTTAGCTTGAATAGTCTTATAAATATCTTCTCCATCGAAACTTTGAAATGGTAAATTCAAAGCAGAATCTAATAATCCTTCATCTCTAATCCCACCACTTCCACCTGTTTCTTGAATAAGAAGGCTATGCATTTTTAATATTTGAGTTTTAGTTAATCTTTTCATTTGGCTAATTCCTCAAATGCCTTCATATGTTTAGATAATACTCTTTTAGCTACTTCTTCTACTTCTTCATCGCCTATTGTTTCTTCATTCTCTAATTGGCTATATTCTATTAATACATAACGAGGTACATTGTTTTTCAAAATTACTACAGCTCCATTTTCATCTACTAATCTAGCTACTTTAGAAAAATTTTGATTAGCTTCTGAAATAGATACTAAATTATTTATATTAATTTTCATAAAATCTTCACCTTCCTTTTACTTATATTATATTCTTTTTTAGGATATATTCAACCTAAGTTAATTGTAAATAGATAAGAACCTTTTATATTATGGTATTCCAAAACATAAATAAAATTAAGAAAAAATAACAGGAGAATCTCCTGTTATTTTATTAGTTCATTAATTTTATTCTTTACCCCATTCATAATATCATCATTAACTTCGCCAAATTTCTTAATAACAATATTTTGGGCTAAAGTATAAATTTTATCTACTCTTATACATGAATCCACTTTTAAATTCCCTTTCAGCAAATCACTACTAGTAATAAATATGCTATAGTCCTTTGATGTAAGATTTGAAGTAATAGCAGCCACTATTATATCATCTGTTTTAGAATTATAATCATCATTTGATAGTACAAGAACAGGTCTCTTTTTACTGGATGTCAAATCTGTAAATGGTATTGGAATTAGTAATATATCTCCTTGCTTATACATTATTCCATACCTCGTCATCTATGTCATTATCCCAAAAGTCCATACTACTTTTACTCGCCTCTTCTAACTCTTTAAACATATCTCTCTCATTTTTTATTTTTAAATATCCTATAAAATCTATTATTTCATGTATTTGATTTTCTGGAATTTCGTCTATAAGTTTTAATAAAATTTGTTTAGCAGTGTCCATTTTATCACTACCTTTCAAATAATATAATATATATTTATTATATCATATTATCTATTAAATATAATATTTATCATCTCTTCCCATTTCAATGGATTTGTTTCTATGTAATTCCATATTTCTTGGTATTCTTGTTCATTTCTGATTATATGGTCATAGAATGATTTTTGCCATAATGAAAAGCCAATCTATTTAGAAATAGAACCTTTAAATTGCTGGATAATACGAGATATTGTAGGGACGGTCTTTGACCGTCCGTTTCCATTATATAATATAATAATCATATGTATATGATTAGGCATAATAACATATTTGTTGATTTCAACATTTTCATAAATAGAATTAATTTTATTTATTTCTAAATCAATAATTTCTCCTATATTTGATAATGGTGGTCTTTCAAACTGGCGACCACAGGTCGCCCCTACTTCCCAAAATAGACTTTTCTTATCCTTGCTACATATAGTTATAAAATAATATCCTGCTTGTGAATAATCATAATTTTTTAATCTAATATTCTTTCTTCGTGGTAATTCATCCATATAACCACCATCCATCTTAATATTATCCCTATGTCACACTTAATACTACCTATATACATTATATCATTTAATAACAATTTATTATAGTCATACACAGGAGACCAAAGGTCTCCCCTACAACCCATAGCTTGTCCTACTTATGATACGGTTCACCGTATCGGTTCAACTAGCAAAACCTATTTGGTAGTAGATATACAAAACAAAATCAACCTTAATTAAATTTAATCATAATATTTTAATTCTTTCACCACAACGTCTACAATGATGTACATGATTCTTAGCATATATCAACCTATCAAGATTTTCATATGCTCCACAATTTGGGCATCTTAACCTTTTTCTATCTAATACAATATAGGA
Source organism: Tepidimicrobium xylanilyticum (assembly GCF_900106765.1). Taxonomy (NCBI): domain Bacteria; kingdom Bacillati; phylum Bacillota; class Tissierellia; order Tissierellales; family Tepidimicrobiaceae; genus Tepidimicrobium; species Tepidimicrobium xylanilyticum. The sequence goes on along the minus strand of NZ_FNNG01000009.1, from coordinate 44,801 downwards.
AAATAGAAAAACACCAGCAAATATAAATAAAGGCCATTTTATAAAACCACCAACTATTGATATAGAAAATAAAATAACAAAAATCAGACCGAGATTAATATCTTTTCTTGATATATGATTCAATGCTACGCCTCCTCGTATAATCATTTGCTTTCTTCTATACTTATTCTTAATAAATCTAATAACTATTTTTAGTCATGTACTTATATACTAATGTATATTAACTATCGAATTTTATATAGTAAAATCTTTTTTCATCTAAGTCTAGCAATCCTATACTATAATTATTAGTATATCTATCTATTTCTTCTCCCTTTAAATACTCTCTTTTATTTCCAAACCTATCTATATATATCCAATATCCATTTTCTATATTCTTCATTGCTAATCTTATAGCTAAATCAGAGTGATAACTTTCGCATCCATATAACATAGTATTTAATTCCTTTGGTATAGGTGTTTTAGTCCAATGGCCTTCTGGGTCTTTTAAAAGTTTATCTATATCTTTATCTTTTAATTCTGCCCTTCCTAACGCTACACCATCTCCTAAAAATCCGCCATGACTATCTGTATAATAGAAATACAAAGTATATGGTATTTTTATTTCTAGGTCTTTAGCAATCTTTCTATTAACTTTTGTATTTTTAAGAAAGAATGCACTAAATATTATTAATAAAATTAGGCCAAAAATAATTTGTTTTTTATACTTCATATTTTCATACCCCCTTAGTTTAATTTTGTGGAAAATCAAAGTTCCCCCTACCACTGATTACATATTATGCAGAACGTGCCTTAGCTATATAATAAATCTGATATTAATGTTTGTTTTTAATATCTCTTATTCTTAATGTACAAATTAGTTGAATAATAAATAAAATAAAACTAGCTATGCACAAAACAAACATTTTATTACCCCAAATCTTGAAATATTTAGATGAAATGTCAGATAGTACTCCCTGAAAAAGCATTCCATACCCTAGCCCTATACCTGCCAATATGCTTATAAGTAAGTCCATATTACCTGAGTTAATATTTGATACCTTTCCTTTTTTAACAGAAGTAAAATTTACTATTACCTTAATACAGTTTACAAATACTATCAAAAGTAGAAAATAGTATACATAAAAATTTAAATGATAATAATGCATTAATTCCTCAAATGCACTATATTTACCATCCATACCTAAATACATAATATCCCCCCTAAAGTGTACATATTTAAACTTATACATATTATATTGTTTAATTTCAGCTTATGATAACCCCCTGAACATTATCCTATAACCCATAGCTTGTCCTACTTATGATACGGTTCACCGCATCATCTTGACTCGCAAAATAAATAGAATGTATCTAGTGATAGATGTATAAAACCTATTATAAACAAATAAGGTATTTAACATAATCTATGTCAAACACCTTATTAACTATCTTCTAATGATTTCATTTTTATAATTCACCAAAGTTTTTATTTGAGATATTTTTACATATTTCTTCTATATCATTTATAAATACCATATTCTTATTAAATTGCTCCTAGGCTACCATTTCATTATAATTAATGATAAGAATTTCTGCTTTATTTTTTCTTAACTCTTCTACAATGTTTTCTAGTTTTATGGCTATTTCAGTGTCTACATAATATTCTCCACATTGATTACAAGTATTGGCAGGAACATTTTTTATAATAATTATGCCATCTCCTAAATCTATAATATGATTTACTATTCCTTTTTTTAATTTTCCTTTACATAAAGCACAATTCATATTACTACCTCCTTCTGGTCTTAAAATCTTCTAACCATTCATTAGTATTTGGATAATATGCAGTTATCATCCACACATTTCCCTCTCCCAATGAACATACTACATGAAGAACTTTATCACTATCACATCTTCCAGCTATAAGACAACTTGGAAATGGATAATCTGAAGAATAGTATTCTATAATTTCTCCACTCAAGACACATTTTATAATATCTCTTACTTTAATTTCCCTTTGCTGCATTCTAGTTAGAACATGGCCACTCCACTGTATATTATCTTCTTGTAATGCCCTTCTTATATCATCTATATCAAATAACATATTCCACTCCTAAAACAGATATCCTTTTGAAAAATTCCATCATTCATTCCCTTTGAAATAATATAATATATATTTATTATACCTTATTGATAAAAGTTTGCTCCATGTTATACATAATATAAACAATGTTCATCTAATTGCATTATCTTTTATTTGTATGTTGAAGATTTCAATCCGTTTCAATTTTTACTTCAACCACAATATTGTTATCAAACGTTATGACAAGCCATTCACTATCTATGCTAATAAACCCACGTTCATCGCCTAAGTAGTATACAACATTATTATCTTCTTTAAAATAATCTGTATTAGTTGCATCTCCTAATAATTTCACTATATCTTTTTTTGTCTGTCCCACTAATTTATGTTTCTGTAACATGTCATCAACCATCTTCACACGCTCACGAGGATATTTTATCCACCTATTAGTTGAAAAGGTATGCTGATATTTATACTTGGCACCAAAAAATATTATAATTACTAAAAATATACTCATAACTATTTTCATTCGGCTAATTTTAATTTTTAACATTCATGTGTACCCCCTAATGAACTTTTTACTACTTATACGTATTATACCACTTAACTCCAGTTTATGACAACCCGTTAAACATATCCTATAACCCAAGAGCTTGTCCTACTTATGATACGGTTCACCTCTCATAATTCTAAATCCCCTGTATATTTGTTCCAATAATATAATCCTCATCAACTGATGAGGAAATGTCATTTTAGAAAAGGATAATTTAAAATCGCTTTGGTTAATTACTTCTTCTGATAAACCTAACGACCCACCTATTACATAGGTTATGTCGTTTATTCCATCTACCATCAACTTTTGTACCTTTTCCGAAAATTCTTCTGAAGAAAGATTCTTCCCTTCTATTACCAAGGATATAATATATGAATTAGGTTGAATCTTTGACTTTATCCTTTCTGCTTCTTTTGCTTTAATTAATTCTTCTTCCTTTATAGATAAATTCTCTGGCGCTTTTTCGTCTTCTACTTCTATTATCTCCAAATTACAATACCTTGACAGTCGCTTTGAATATTCCTTAATGGCTTCTTGCAAATACTTTTCTTTTATTTTCCCTACAGCTATTATTCTTATATTCATTATTTCCTCCTCTTTTATCTCTTGTACACTTATTTTGCTATAACCAACTTCTTACTTTGTCGATTAAATTGAAGTTGGTTAGGTCGTAATGGAGAGGAGTAATAGTAACATATCCTTGGGAAAGATAATATCTGTCTGTATCTTCTTCAAATTCCACATCCTGTCTTCCGTGCAGTTTTAAAACCTTTTCTCCATTTTCTCCATTGCTTTCTACGATGTAGTAATCGTATATTATATCTCCAATTTTACACACCTTAATTCCCTTTACCTGATCATTTTCAAGATAGGGAATATTTATACTCAGCACTATATTATTCTTTATAAAATTATCCCTTGCCTTTTCTAGTATATACCTCCCATACTTTGCTGCTAAATGGTAGTCTATTTTCCCATCTAACCACTCTGCTGATATGGCCATAGAAGGCAATTTGTAGATATTAGCTTCTATAGCGGCTGACACAGTTCCAGAATAAAGCACATCCATACCAGCATTTAAACCCGTATTTATGCCTGAAATCACAAAATCTACTGGTTTCTCAATTAATTTATCTAAAGCTACTCTAACACAATCTGCTGGGGTACCAGAAACACTATAAGCCTTTGATTTAAGTCCATCTAATTCTATTTCTTTAACGATTAAAGATTTAGATATGGTTATAGCCTGACTCTGTGCACTTTTTTGTTCTTCAGGTGCTACAACAATAACTTCATAATCCTTTTCCAGCTCTTTAGCTAGTATGCGGATCCCTTCTGAATGTATTCCATCATCATTTACCAATAATACTCTCATTTTTTACCTCCCATTATCCATGGTTATAAATAGTATTATACCAAAATACAAAAAAAATAGCATATAAAACATAAGTTCGCTTGTTATTTTATATGCTGTAAAAATCTTTCATTATCCTTTTACTACACCTAAAGGTTCCAGTTTAATCAGTGGCTTTATTAAATCCTTTTGGTTTTCAATGACCTCTTCTATATCCTTATAAGCCATAGGCGCTTCGGATAGATCTTCTCTCCAACCCTTATATACAATTCCCTCCATTGCTTTATCAGCCATCTCTTTAGTTATCATTTTATTGGCCATTTTTCTAGACATTACTCTGCCTGCACCATGGGAGCAACTTTTAAAGCTTTCTTCATTTCCTAAACCCTCCACGATATAAGAAGGTGTCCCCATTGATCCTGGTATTATTCCTAACTCACCTAATTGGGCCCTAATAGCGCCTTTTCTGTGAACAATTATCTTTTCTCCAAAATGGGTTTCAATAGCTGCATAATTATGATGGATAATTATTTTTTCTAATATCTGCTTAGAATTAGTTTCTTCCTTAAAAATACTGTAAAACTGTTCTAACAACTGGTCTCTATTTTCTCTGGCAAATTCAAGGGCATAATTCATCGCAGTAAAATATTCCTGTCCCTCTTCTGAATCCAAATAAAGACCTGCTAAACCCTGTTTTGGTGGAGATAATTTAGTTGTCTCATTAATTTTATTAGCTACCTTATTGTAATAATGGGCTATTTTATATCCAAAATTTCTACTGCCTGAGTGAACCATTAACCAGATATGGCCATCGCTGCCTCGCTCTATACTCATAAAATGATTACCTCCACCTAAGGTACCAATTTGATATCTGGCTGAATCCAGCTCTTCAAAGATTACCTTTATATTTGGTGGATCGTTAAAGCCCTCCCAATCTCTTGGCTTTTTATGATGATCATAACCTAAAGGTATTGTTCTATGAGCCTTGTCCACTATGTTTTCTAGCTGTTCAGTGCTTATATCTAAAATATCTGTTTTCGCTGCAATAATGCCACAGCCTATATCAACCCCTACAGCATTGGGTATAATTACGCCTTTTGAAGCTAGTACACCACCTATTGGCATTCCAAAGCCTACGTGAACATCAGCCATCAATGCAATATGGGAATGAGCAAAGGGTAAATTGGAGAGGTTAATGGCCTGTTGAAGAGCTTCTTCTTCTACCTCATTAGCCCATGATTTTATAGGGATTCTCCCCAGACTAAAGATTTTCATTTAAAAACCTCCTTATACATCAAACAACCAGATACTTAGGTAAATTACCACAATAATTACAATTACGAGGACTAGCCCAATCGGTAAAGGTTACCTTTTCCAGCTCATATATATCGGGAGGCTGTTCATAAATTTCTATAAAATCATCTATCGCATTTTCTAAATGTTCATTACAGACTACATACATAAAATCACTCCAACTTCATTAAGAGTATAGCTTATTTGTAGTATGTGCAATATTTAGAATTTATAAAACCTGAATGCTTACCTTTAAATTATCTTACTTCTGAAAAAGTAATGTTTATAGTCATTTGCTTTCCATTACGAACTACCATTAAGCTAGCTTTATCTCCTTTTTTATACTTGTATAGAATTTTTTTTAGCTGATTCATACTTTGAAGTTCCTGATTATCTATGTGGGTAATTATATCTCCTGGCCTTAATCCTGCCTTATCTGCAGGGGTATTGGGTGATATTTCAATTATAATAATTCCCTTATCTATACTTAAATCTACTCCCCACTCACGTTCATATCTTTCAACTTCAGTTGCAGCAATACCTAAATATACAGCTTTAAAGTCTCCCTTTTCAACAACTTCCTTGATAATAGGTTTTGCAACGTTTATGGGAATTGCAAATCCTAGCCCTTCTCCTACTTGTGTCCCGATCTTCACAGTATTAATTCCTATTACTTCTCCTTTACTATTTAGTAATGGACCACCGCTATTTCCCCTGTTAATAGAAGCATCCGTTTGAATTAATCCTTCTAAAACACTATATTGACTTGTTCTTATGGTTCTGTCCAATCCAGATATGACTCCAGCAGTAACAGTCCTTTGAAAATCTAGACCAAGAGGATTTCCAATTGCTACAGCTAATTGCCCCACTTCTAAAGAATCTGAATTACCTAAATCGGCTGTAGGTAGTCCCATAGCTTCAACTTTAACGATTGCCAAATCTAAAGCAGCATCGTTCCATAATACTTGACCTGGAAGAGTATCTCCATTTTCGAATAATACGTTTATCTGTTTTACATCCCCATCAGCTACCACATGGGAATTTGTGAGAATATATCCATTTGGATCTACAATTACACCTGAACCTACACCTGATACTTCTCTTGCCCAGAAAAATTCTCTTTGAACCTGAACAGTTGTAATCCCTACCACAAAACTCATAGCCTTTTTAGCAACAGCTTCAACTGTTGTTATATCGTCAATAGGAGTAATGTTAATTTGCTGTCCTTGGTTTATAGGTACTTCTCTATTTTGATAAATTTCTGGCATAGGAATTATTTTACCATATAAGTAGTTAGGTGCAATATAAACGCTAATCACCCCTCCAATAATCGCTCCAATTAAAGCTACTATAAAGTATGAAAAAACTCCTCTTCTTCTAGGTGGCCTTTCAAAATACATACCCATTCCTCCACTTCTACCCTAAAGTAAATATTTTGGTAGGTCTACCCCTATGAGCCAGATTTAAATCTAGGTCCCTATTCACCTTTATACCGTGTTCTTCTATGCTTTCCTTTACCGTTTCATAAGCTATAGAAGGCTTATTATTTTCTTCACTTAGATGTGCTAATATGACTATCTCGCCATCTCCCGTTAATACTTCAGATAATACTCTGCCAGAGTCTATATTAGATAAATGCCCTCTGGTACTTAAGATCCTCTTTTTTAAATGCCAAGGATATCTTCCTTCCTTGAGCATTTTTACGTCATGGTTAGCTTCAATAAAATAAAGGGAAGACCCTTTAATAATTTCCTTCATATTATCATTTACCCAGCCAGTATCGGTTGTAATACTAGTTTTTATTTTCTTATAGTTGATACAAAAGCCTAAAGGATCGGCTGCATCATGAAATGTACTAAAGGGTAGTATATCTATATCTCCCAATTGAAAATATTTATTCGTTTCTATTAACTTTATATTTTTTTCCTTTATTTCACCTATTATATTTTTCATACTTATCCATGTTTTCTCATTAGCATATATGGGAATATCATGCTTTCTTGAAAGTACTCCTACCCCTCTAACATGATCTATATGCTCATGGGTTACTAAAATGCTATTTATACTAGTAGGACAAATTCCTATATGAGATAATAGCTTTTCTATCCTTTTCCCACTTAAACCACCATCTATAAGTATTCTCATCCTATCCGTTTCTATGTACAAGCAATTTCCATTACTACCACTGGATAGGGAGCAAAATTTTAATCCCATCTTATTCACTCCAATATATTATAGTCATATATATATTATTATATATAAACAAAAAAGAAGAACCAACAGATTCTTCATTTTAGTACTCATCTATAAAAATCTTATATCCATCATCAAATTGGATTCTCCATGCAGGAACAGCTTTTCCCTGTTTTGCCTCAGTAGGCTTTTCTAAATAATCGTGTTTTTCTGGTTCAAAATAATAGCATAGGGAAATATCTGTAATGGTCTTACCATATACCTGCTGCATTCCAAGTAGAGCTAATATGGATTTAGGAGCAGTGCTAATGTATATCTCAACATCTGCTAAATCTTTTTCTTTTAGCCAGGATCTTTCAAATCTCTTTACTCCCCTTTTATCTATTTGAAAATTTGTAAAAGCCTTTTCAACATAAACATCCTCATATATTTTAGAATATTCTATATAGAATGTTCCTTTATCTTCTTTAATGAAGGAAAGCTTCATGTCATCAGTATTGAACTTACCCTTTTTAATAAATTCCTCTGCTAATTCAATAGCTTTATCTTCATCTAGATCCGAATATATTTTATCATCAATACTATTTTCATAGATAATAGACCTATTATTTATTAGCAAAAAAGATTCCCCGCCTCTTACAACTTTGCTAAGACCTTCAGAACTTTGTTCTATAATCCCTTTATTATTAAAGTAGTTTAGATTTAATCGTTGAATATTTACATTTTCATACTCTACTATCATGGAATTTAACCTTGGTATTTCCATTGGCATTTCAGTTGCAACCCCTATGTCTTTCTCCTTTAATAACTCTATTACTTCATTAATAAATTCTTTTTTAAGTGTAGGTTCATCAATATGATATTCTCCTATTAGCACATAGACTAATAACAAATTTGTAATAATAAAAGCTACTATTAATATGGTCTTAGCTTTTGACCAATCCATTATTTTCACCATCCAAGACTAACTATTAATTTCGCTAAACAAAAGCTCACCATCGTAAGCATCAAAAGCATAAGTTCTATTTCCTACCTTTAATAGCCATACTCCTATTAATCTTTCATTTTGCTTATTATTGCAAGGGTCTAAATATGTTAAGGAAATATCTTTTATAGACGAAAGCACCTCTTCCTTTAAAGCTTCTTCATCTATTGCTTCTAAGGATAGTTTATTATCCTCCAAGTACCCTTTTTCTAATAACTGATAATTGTTGTTGATGATGTAATAGGTAGATAACATCTGTTTAGATTCTTCAGCTTCATTAATATTGATATTCATATCTCTTCTGATAAATCTTTTATAATTCCTAATATAGCTATTAAAAACGTCAATTTGAATAAAATCTTCTGCTATGTCCTTAGACAGTATTACAGGGATTCCCCTAATCCTATATTTGAAAGTCAATCTATATCCTAGATTTCCTTCTGATTCAATCTCCTCTATTTTAGATAAGTACAGGTCCTTTGGAACTCCTAAGTGGTTTGACAAAAATTCCGAAGTCGTATTCAAGCTAATATAGAGATTTCTTTCCTTTACAGGCTCCTCTAATGGGCTGAAATATTCTAATAATCCATTTTGATTGATTTTTAAAACCTTTTGGTTATATAAGTACAATATAGAACCGTTGTTTTCTATAATTTCCCTTATATAATCGATATCCTTTTTAAAAAATATCTCGGCAATACCTCTCATTTCCTCTATGTCATCAGTTTTTAATTCATTTTCTACATAGACTATAGGTAAATTTTTAGACATCCTATATGGAATGTAAATATCATTGTTTACATTTAAAGTCTCTCTAATGGGATAATAATAGGTATAATCAGCATTTTCAATGGCCTTAAGCCTATTTTTAATACTGTCCAAATTTAAATTGGAACTATATACTTTTAAATTCTCTTTCCCATTGCTGAAAATGATATAGGGTTCTCCTGCACCTAAATAAAAATAAATCCTATTTATATCAGCAATATTTTCCACTATGTCACCAGGTTTCTGTACCCCTAAAGAACGAGCTAAAATATAGGTGTTGAAATTTTCTGGAAAATAAAAAACTATGGACCTACTATTATGCAAGTTCAATAATTCTTTAGCAGATATGTTTTCCATAATGACGCTATTAGAGGAAAAAATATCTGCTAAAAAAACCCGAGAACTTGTCCATAGATTGTTATCATCATCACTGTAAAAAAAAGTATGATTTTTTTCGTTAAAATTCAATTGATATTTATCTGGTTTAATCATATCGGTAAACAAAAAATTTGCAGATATGGCTTCCCTTCTTTCAAATAAGGAAAAAATATCATAAGGCATTTGCATCCACAGTTGTTTCGTCAAAAAAATACTTATAAATACGAGAAACAGGAGCAGGAAAGTTTTTATCCTTTCTTTATACACTACAAATCATCTCCTTAATCGATACCATGCTCTTTGCTATCAGGAGTTATCAGTGTATTTTTTAAACTAATTTCCACTTGCTCCTTTTCAAAATAATACAATATTTTTTCTACAATAGGTACACCCTCTACGTTAAATTTAATGATTACTTTATTAATCCCCAATATCAATTCTATTTCTTCACCAAAACCCAGTTTGCCAGCTTCTATGGTTTTACTAGATACTAAAATATAGTCATCATCTTCAGGTAATTTAATTAGGGAATAATTATTCCCCGTTAAATCTATGGCTCCATATACCTCAATAGTTATACTAGTTCCTTCAGGGGCCTTACCAGATATTAAAACTACCTTATTTTGAGTAGCAATAGAATCTTCTTCCGGCAAAATTACTTGGTACTTAGTTATATCAACTTTAGAATTTTCCATATTTTGTTGACTTCCAGTTTGCGCAAAGCCTGCTGTAGAAAAAGATAATACCATTATAACTAGCAATAGGCTAGCCATTGACTTTTTCAACGTCTTTCAACCTCCTTTATCCCATACTGAGGCACATTAACATTATACACCAATTATATTACAATTATATTACAAGCCAATTAAGAATGAATTACAGCAGTCTTTATAGGAAGAATAATGTCTACTTCTGTACCCACATTATATTCTGACCTTAATATTATATCTCCATCGTGCGCTTCTACTATTTGCTTAGCAATGGATAGTCCTAGGCCAGTTCCTCCTAATTCCCTACTTCTACCCTTATCAACCCTATAAAATCTTTCAAAAATCCTACCAATATCTTCCTCAGGTATCCCAATTCCATTATCTTTTACTGTAATTACAACATTGTCATTAACCTGTTTTGCTAATATGGTTATTTCTCCATTATCAGGAGTATATTTTATGGCATTGGACATTATATTTAGTATAACCTGTTCCATGCCATCCTTATCTATTACAATATCTGGAATATCCTCTTCAATATCCAAGCATAAGCTTTGGTTCTTTTCCTTCAGTGAAAAATCTAGTTTTAAACAGGCTTCTTTGAGTAATTTCTCTACCGAATAATTTACTTTTTTCCATTTAGTTTTATTATAATCTAAATTGGAAAGTTGAAGCAGATCCCTTACTATACGAGCCATTCTATCACATTCATTATTGATTACCGATAAGAATTTTTCATAAAGGGCTTTGTCAATATCCCCAGAATCCATCAATGTTTCAGTATAAGACTTTATAGTGGTTATTGGTGTCTTCAATTCATGGGATACATTAGCAACAAATTCCTTCCTCATATTATCTAGTTTATGTTGCTCCGTTATATCTTGAAACACAATTATTATTCCGCCAATATCGTTCCTTTCATCCCTAAAAGGAGCATATTTAATGCGATATACCGTGTCTTTGATTTTTACCGTTTTTTCTCCTTCAAGAGTAGTTGAATCCTCATAGTCTATATCCTTTAAATCTATCCTTTCCATGAAAAAAATTTTATCATTGCTAAACTCAGTATTTAAGGTTTCCTCTAAATCTAATATATCTATTGCAATAGGGTTAGCATGGATTATATGCCCATTAACATCCACTGCTATAACTCCATCGGCCATATAATTGAATATAGTATCCAATTTGCTTTTTTCCAAATCCATCTCCTGAATGGTGTCCTTTAATTTTAGGGTAAGATAGTTAAACATACTAGCTAACTGGCCAATTTCATCATCGGATTTAACTTCAACAAATTGGTCAAAATCTCCCTTTGCCATCTTCTCCGCCTTTTCTGTCACATCTCTAATGGGCTCTGTTACACTGCTTGCAATTAAAAAACCCAATATTACCGTTATTAATAGGGCCAATAAGGTAGCACTAGTAAGTATCCTTTTTGTTGCATCTATTGTATTGTATACATCCTGTAAATCTCCAATCATATATAGTATGCCCTTTACTTGTCCAATTTCATTAAGTACTGGATAAGCTAAATGTTGGTAAAGAAAATTTTCATTCAAGTCTTTTTTAATACCTGAACTCTTTTCACCATTATTAGCTGCTAGGATTAAGGTAGGATCTAAGTCCCTATATGTTAAGGCATTTTGCCCTATAATTTGATGATAACTTTTATGTGATGAAGCAATGATCCTCGAAATGTCGTCATTATAAATCACATATAGAGTTTCCGAACCTGAAAAGGTCCACTCATTTAATGTCTTTTGGATCCCTTCGATATATTCACCCCAATCTTCCTCTGATAAATCACTGGAAGTGCTAATAATAGTCTCTACCTGTTTTATCATGGTATTCAATCTATTGTTTAACTGTTGGGTTTCAAACCGCCTTATTATAAATACTCCTACAATGACCATAGCCATAAACACGAGTAAAAAATAGACTATGATAAATTTCCATCTAATACTTGAAAACATGGGCTAGCCCCTCCTGAAATAATATCCTACTCCTCTTTTAGTCATAATGTATTTATAATCTCCATCTTTATCCTCTATCTTTTCTCTAAGCCTTCTAATAGTAACGTCAACTGTTCTAATATCTCCATAATATTCATAGCCCCAAACTTCTTCTAATAACTGTTCTCTTGTAAATACTTGCTCTGTGCTAGAAGCAAGGAATTTTAATAATTCAAATTCTCTATGGGTTAAATCTACAACTTGTCCTCTTTTTCGCACCTCATACTTATTTAAATCTATAACCAAATCGCCAAATTCCAATACATTGTCGCTATTTAAATTGGAGTTTGAAAACTCCACCCTCCTTAAATTAGCTTTCACTCTAGCTATTAATTCCCTCATGCTAAAGGGTTTCGTTATATAGTCATCTGCACCTAACTCTAGTCCTAATACCTTGTCCACTTCTTCTTCTTTAGCAGTAAGCATTAAAATGGGAATTTTGTAATCCTTTCTTATTTCTTTTAAAACTTGAAATCCATCTTTTTTAGGAAGCATAATATCTAAAAGGATTAGTTCCGGTAAAAGGCTATGTACTTTTTCAATAGCTTCTTCTCCATCAAAAGCCAAATCAACAGAAAAGCCTTCCTTTTCTAAATTAAACTTTACTATTTCAGCAATAGCTTTTTCATCTTCCACCAATAATATCTTTTTACTCATAAAAATCACTCCATCTATAATATAAAGTGAAATAAATTTCTTAAGAAAATACCAATCTACCTTTATGGTTAAATTATCTTATAATAAGCTAAACTTGTCAAACGGCTATTTAATTTTTCAATTTATGAATATTTTTATATTGAATCTTTGAATTAAATATTGTATAATTGATATCAACAAAGGGGAGTAGCTTAAAATAGTTGGTCGTCAGTACGGATCAGTCCCGGCTAACTAGCCCTATTAACTGGGTAGCAAGACCTTTGTTTAGCAAATCATGCTAAACAAAGGTCTTTTTTATTTAACATATTATATTTTAACAACCTTTGCTCTAGGATTCAACATTTACCACAAACTAACAAATATACCTTTTAATTTTCAACATTAGAGGTATAATAATAAAAAAGAAAGGAAGGGTTTTGCATGGAGTTTCACAAAAAAGATGTAGAATATCTGTTAACCAACTTAAACACCGATGATAAAGTTGGCCTATCCAGTGAAGAAGCAGAAAAGCGATTAGAAAAATATGGATTTAACGAACTAAAGGAGGAATCCAAAAAAAGTTTTTTTTCTAAGGTATTAGCCCAATTTAATGATTTTCTTATTATCATATTAATTGCAGCTAGTATCATTTCATATATTGTTGGAGAAAAAACGGACTCTGTTGTTATATTATCCATCGTTATAATAAATGCTCTATTAGGATTGTACCAAGAAGGGAAGGCAGAAAAAGCCTTAGAAGCTCTGAAAAAAATGGCTGCTCCCAATGCTAAAGTAATAAGAGATGGAGCTACTACCATCGTTCCAGCTAATGCTTTAGTCCCTGGGGATATTGTACTGTTAGAATCTGGAGATATTATACCAGCAGATTTGAGATTAATTGAAAGCTCGAACTTAAAAATAGAAGAAGCATCTCTTACTGGAGAATCGGTACCAGTTGAAAAGAATGCTCAAGAAGTTTTTAACAGCGAAGTATCTCTAGGAGATAGGAAGAATATGGCTTACATGAGCACCATCGTTTCCTATGGTAGAGGTAAAGGAGTAGTAGTAGGAACTGGTCATGATACCGAAATAGGAAAAATTGCAACTATGATTCAAACCTATGAAGAGGAAGCTACTCCCTTACAAAATAGATTGAATCAATTGGGAAAGTACTTAGGAATTGCCTGTATAACTGTATGTGTATTGGTATTTGGAATTGGTCTATTACAAGGAAGAGACCTTTTGGAAATGTTTATGATTGCAATTAGTTTAGCTGTAGCTGCCATTCCTGAAGGATTGCCAGCAATAGTAACTATAGTTTTAGCATTAGGTATGAACCGAATGGTAAAACGAAATGCTATAGTAAAAAAATTATTAGCTGTGGAAACTTTAGGATGTACTACTGTAATCTGCTCTGATAAAACTGGAACCCTTACACAAAATGAAATGACCGTAGTAAAAGTTTTTACCGACAACAAAATTGTTGATGTTTCCGGAATTGGATATGAACCAATAGGTGAATTTAAAATAGGAGATTCAATTCTTTCCTTAGAGGAGTCGGAAAACCTTAATACACTATTAACTATAGGCTTACTTTGTAATGATGCAGTATTAGATAAGACAGATGAAGGATATAGGATTTTAGGAGATCCTACAGAAGGAGCTTTAGTCACATTAGCTGGTAAAGGAAATATGACCAAGGAGGAATTAAACAAAAAATATCCTAGAGTAGATGAAATACCCTTCGATTCTGCACGAAAGATGATGACTACTATCCATGAGAACTTCTTCCCAAGTAAGCTAGTTTCCTTCACCAAAGGAGCTCCTGATATAGTTATAAATAGAAGCAATAGCATCTATATTAATGGCAAAATCGTTCCTCTTACTGAAGAGTTGAAGGAAGATATATTAAATATTAATACTAAATTTTCTAGGGATGCATTAAGAGTTTTGGCTTTAGCCTTTAAAGTTTTTGATAAACTACCAGAAAAAGTTACATCTGAAAATGTTGAAAACCAAATGGTTTTTGTAGGATTGGTCGGAATGATAGACCCACCTAGAAAGGAAGCTAAGGAAGCTATACAAAAATGCGAAGAAGCTGGAATTAAAACCGTCATGATTACTGGCGATTATAAGGACACAGCTTTTGCCATTGCTAAGGAATTAGGCATGGCTAGCCATGAGGATGAAGCCATAATGGGTAGCGATTTGGACAAAGTCTCAGATAATGAGTTTAGAGAATTGGTTAAGAAAAAAAGGGTTTATGCAAGAGTATCCCCTGAACATAAAGTAAGAATAATCGATGCACTAAAGGCAAACGGAGAAATTGCTGCTATGACTGGAGATGGAGTTAATGACGCTTTAGCATTAAAAAAAGCAGATATTGGTGTCTCCATGGGGATTACGGGAACTGATGTAGCTAAAAATACAGCAGAAGTAATTTTAACTGATGACAATTTTGCTAGCATTGTAGCTGCTGTTGAGGAAGGTAGAATAATTTATAGTAATATTAAGAAATTCGTATTCTTCCTCTTATCCTGTAATATAGGAGAAATATTGATCGTTTTCTTAAGTATCCTTTTAGGTTTAGAAGTACCCCTTATTCCTATTCAATTATTATGGTTAAACCTAGTTACCGATAGTTTTCCTGCTTTAGCCTTAGGTATGGAAAAGGGAGAGCCTGAAATAATGAAAATTCCTCCCCGTAATGTAGATGAGCCTATTTTGGATAAAGGAATGATAAGAGGAATAATAGTTCAAAGTATTGCCATTGCTTTAGGAGCTTTATTTGCTTACAGATGGGGTTTAATAACCTACGGTGCTGAAAGCTTAATAGAAGCAAGAACTATTACCTTTGCTACTTTAATTACTGCAGAACTGCTAAGAGCATATTCTGCTAGAAGTGAAAAGCATACTGTATTTGAAATTGGAATGTTTTCTAATAAAACCATGACTTGCGCTACTTTGATTTCTTTTGTTCTGTTGTTAGTAGTAATATATTTGCCATTTTTACAACCTATATTTGACACTTATGCATTAAGCTTTAAAGATTGGCTGATAGTTATATCTTTCTCAATATTCCCCTTCATCGTAGGGGAATTATACAAGATCATCTTGAAAAAAAAGGCCTAATAAAAGGCCTTTTTTTTACACATTTTTGTATTTGGCCGCATAAAATAGAACAAGAAAGGTGGTCTTATATATGAGAGGGATGGTCAGTTCAAAAATATGCCCTATTTTAAATGCTAAAATTATGTCTCAATCGAATGAAGAGCTGCCTGTAATAGTACAATTAAGGGAAAGAGATGAAAGATTGGAAAATGGAATTATGAATATATCTACAAAAGTAAAAAATTCACTGCCTATAATAAATGGAGTTGCTTGTTATCTCAGTACCGATGCAATTTATAGATTAGCCGATAATCCTGATATTGAATATATTAGTTTCGATTCCCAAGTATTTACCCAATTGGACATTGCTGTACCTACCGTAGATGGTTATTTGCCCCATGAAAATCAGTATAAAGGTAAAGGTATAACTGTTGCAGTAATAGATACTGGAGTTGCTCCACATG
The DNA here is from genome assembly GCF_900106765.1 of Tepidimicrobium xylanilyticum. Lineage (NCBI taxonomy): Bacteria > Bacillati > Bacillota > Tissierellia > Tissierellales > Tepidimicrobiaceae > Tepidimicrobium > Tepidimicrobium xylanilyticum. The sequence continues at coordinate 28,279 of NZ_FNNG01000009.1, read as the reverse complement.
AAGATTTAATAAAACCCTATAGTAGAATCATAGGATTTAAAGATTTCATTAATAATAAAGACAAACCCTATGATGATAATGGACATGGAACTCATGTTGCTGGAATCATTGCTGGAAATGGTTATTCTTCTAAAGGCAAATATAGGGGAATTGCTCCCGAATCAAATATTTTGGCAATTAAAGCTTTAGATAAACAGGGTGGCGGAAGTACTTCCACCGTCATTGCTGCTATATCATATGTAATTGAAACCAAGGAAAAATATAAAACTAAAATTTTAAACCTTTCTTTTGGCAGCCCTGCAAATAATGATTATAATAAAGACCCACTATGCAAGGCATGTAGAGAAGCTGAAAAGGCGGGAATAATTGTAGTTGCTGCAGCTGGAAATAGCGGACCAGGTGAAAGAACTATATTATCCCCTGGAGTTAGCCCCAATGTAATTACAGTAGGAGCTGCAGACGATAAAAGAACTATAGACCCATTTGATGATGAAGTAGCCTCTTTCTCCAGTAGAGGCCCTACAAAGGAAGGAGTAGAAAAACCCGACATAGTTGCACCTGGAGTGAATATCAATTCCTTATCCAATGACACATTAAATGGATATAAAGTTTTAAGCGGTACTTCTATGGCTACTCCATTAGTTTCCGGTGCTGTTGCTTTGCTATTGGAAAAACATAAAGATTTAAAATCTACCGATATAAAAGAAAGGCTATTAAAATCCTGTATTGACCTTAAAGATAGTAGGGAAAAGCAAGGGGCTGGCCTCCTAAACCTGAGATTGCTTTTTGATGAAGATGAAAAAAAGCCTTCTAATAGTAGCCACGAAAGCTTTAAATATTTTCAAGAAGAGTTATTGGAAAGCATATTCATAATTTTAATCATATTGTTTTTACTTGATTCAAAATTATAAGGGCGATTAATCGCCCTTTAATTTACATATAAAAATTTTTATTTAACATAACTAGATGGATTTTGGTACTTACCATTTTTAATTATTTCAAAATGTAAATGTGCCCCAGTGGACCTTCCCGTATTTCCTACCGTTGCTATTACTTGACCTTTATATACCCTATCGCCCTTCTTCACTTTAATAGTATTACAGTGGGCATACCTTGTAACATAACCATTTTCATGATCTATTTCAACTAAATTTCCGTAAGCTCCTTTTCTACCTACAAAAGTTACCTTTCCTCCATCCGCTGCTTTAATTGGGGTACCTATTTTTGCAGCAATATCCAATCCCCTATGCATTCTTCCACTTCTCATACCATATCTGGAAGATATGTACCCTCTAGTAGGCATCAAAAATACCCCTGTAGCTGCGGTTTTAGGTAATTCCTTGGTCCCTTGTACTACCAGCTCATTTTTTGGTTCCTTAATAACTTTTTCTTCCAATATTTCCTTTTCAACTATTGCTCCATTATGCTTTATAATTTTAGCAATATATTCACTTTCTCCTTCTTCTCCCTTAACCTTTACTTTCTTTTCAGTTTTATACATCTTATCATCATATTCGACCATTACTTCATAATCTGTATATTCCTTATATTGAATTCGTTCAACGGTTTTTACAGTAAGCAAAGATTTAGGTCTAAATAGTTTAATTTCATCTCCTATCTGAAGCCTTTCCGGATCCTTATCAGAATTTGCTTCTATTAAATCGTCCACATTCACATCATAAATCTTAGCTATAGTCCAAAGGCTTTCTCCTACCTCTACTATATGGGTTTTTATTTCCTCCCCACCATTTTTAATATGATCTAACAACTCTTCTTTATCGCTTAATTTATTTAATGGTATATCTCTTTTCTCAATCCTTACGTTTTCAACAAAGCTTACTTCTTCTAAACTGCTATTTTCGTCTATTCCTTCTAGATACTGGTTTTTAATAGTCTCTATCACGTATTCCAAATCCTCTTTCTTTTTGGTATAAGCAAGTTCTTCACCATCAACTATTAGAGCATAACCGCTTACCAAGAAACTAATCTTTGACCTTATATTATTTTTTATTTCTGATGGCGATGATAATAGTTCATCCTTTGCATGGGTATCCTCAAAGTTTATATCCTTGTTTAAAACGATATCTATGTTATATTTACTGGATAACTCTCTTTTTATATCTGATAGTATATTTAATGCTTCCTCTTGCTCTCTAACAATTCCTATTTGGTCTTCCCCAAAGTAGACCACGTAAGCTCTTGTTCTTATTTCATTAATTTTATATGTAGTTAACAATAAACTCGTTATTACAAATAACATTGTCAATGTTATCGCTTTCCTAAACTTAGGTTCTTCTTTAAATCTATTCTTTAGCTTATTAGTCTTATCAATGACCTTATTCCTTATAAGGGTCAGAACCTGATTTTCTAAACCCTTATGTTCTGGTTTATCCATGATTAAAGTACCTCCTGTTATAAATTGGATTGAAAGAGGATAACCAATAAGGTTTGTAACTATTCTGTAAACTTTTCATGAGCTCATTATAACACAATGATATTTTTTTTCAACCTAATTAGCCTGTCTAATAATATTCTATTCATTATTCCGATTTAATATACCTTACCCTTTTATCCACTGATTTTAGCCATTTTTTTCAGTCATAAAGATGCTTATAAAATTATTGGGTTATGTGAATTATTAAATTTTCTTAACATTTTTCGTCTTTTTGTATATTTGTACAGGTATTTATATTTTCCTTAATGGATATACTTCTAATAAGGTTCCTTTATCATAAAATTATAATAAAGCTTAGTATTCAGGAGGTCAATATGCTAAATTATAGTAATAACTACATAGATTCCAGATCCTCTTTTGCAGTATTTGAAATATCCAATTTAATTTCCAGATATATAGCTATAAACATGGATAATAAACAAGATCTAATCATTCTGTGTATTGGAACAGATAGATCTACAGGAGATTCCCTAGGCCCTTTAGTTGGATATAAGTTGGCTCCTCACATTCAGCCTTTTGAACAAGTCTATCTATTTGGAACTTTGGAAGAACCAGTACATGCCAAAAATCTAGAAGATATTACCCATTATATTAATAGTCAACATCCTAACCCCTTTATATTAGCAATTGATGCTTCTTTAGGAAATATGGACAAGATAGGATATATTAATATAAAAAAGGGCCCTTTAAAGCCCGGATTAGGAGTAAATAAAAATCTTCCCCCTGTTGGAGATATAAGTATTACAGGAGTAGTTAATGTAGGGGGAATGATGGAATATATTGTATTACAAAATACTAGACTGAGCTTAGTTATGAACATGGCCAACATTATTTATAAGGGCATTTACAAATCTCTTCTTTCCCTATACAATCAAAAATACCAACGTATATTTTAAATTTCCTTTTTAGATTCTAAAGCTTTATTGCGCACCTCTTTATTCTTCATATTCAAATCCTTTGTATCCTCATACATGTATATTAGATTATTTAAGCTGATTCCCATTTCCATATCGATACTAATAACCTTCTTATCTTTTTTTTTCATAAAAATCCCTCCCAGTACTTGATATTTTCTTTCCAAGGGAGGTTTTTATGCCTGTTAAATTTTATTAATTACTAATAATAACTGGCAATTTTTCTTTTTTAATTGTAAATAGGATTTCATTATCAATATCCTTAACTTCACCATCTATATTTAAATAGGTTTTTGATTTGGTTATAACTTTCACACTTTTAGCTTTAAATATTTCCACATATTTTTTTTGTTTAATATGGCTTCCATTTATAATGGTTGGCAGTAAAAATAACAACTTTAATTTAGATATTTTATTTACTAAGCATACGTGAAAAAATCCATCTTCTATAACTGCCATGGGGAGTATTTGTACTCCACCTCCATAGTATTTGCCATTGCCAACAGCTATTAAAAATATATCCTTATCGTAGGAAATATTATCTATTTCCAATCTCATTTTAATATCCTTAAAATTAATTAATGTTAAAAATATGCTCAATACATAAGCAAATCTGGACTTCAGCCTTTTTTTAATCTTTTCAGTAGTTACAACCACTTCTGAGTCAAAACCAATACTTGCAATATTTAAGAAAACATTATCATTTACAATTCCAACATCGATTTTTTTATTGCTTCCTTTAATAATCACTTCAATAGCTTCTCCCAAATTTGAAGGTATGTTTAAGGTTCTGGCTAAATCATTGCCTGTCCCACTGGGAATTATCCCTAGAACACCTTGTCCATATTCCAATATTCCTAAAGCCACCTCATTTACCGTCCCATCTCCACCTACAGCAACTATTTTATTATAGCCTCTTTTTAAACTTTCTTTAGAAATATGAACTGCATCTCCAGGTTTATTTGTCAAAACTATGTCATAGTCAATTTCTCTTCCCTTCATATGTCCATCTATAATTGGAATAAGCTTCTTTGTCCTTCCTCCACCAGCAACTGGGTTTACAATATAAAGTATTCTATCCATAAATCCTCCTAAGTATTTAGTAATTAATATTTTCTCCTTTTATTGCCCTATCTATGGCTTGCATCTCTTCTACCGATAAAGGATATGGTGATTTCCCATCTTTTATTGGCTTTGCATAGCAAGTAGAATGTTCGCGTCCATAAATGCTAGTTAAAACAAATCCATTCAAAAACTCGTCTAAGAGTGCAATTGAAAAGCTTAACTCTGAACCCATATCTCCAAAGGCATCGTATCTTATATATCCTATTTTTTGAATGGAAAAGGCAAATTTCCCATCTAAACTGTTTACTTTGCTGAATAGTTGAGAAAAATCCTCTTCCAATTTTACCATCTTATTCCCATTCTCAATTAGTAATTCCTCAATACTTACGCCATCCATCCCACGCACTAATTGATTATATCTATTTTTAATTTTAGATATCCTTATTTCGGCTATCAAATACAAAGCTAATAAGATGAAAAAAGCAACCAAAGTGCCAATAGTAATTTCAGCATAGTATAACTCTATAATCTGCCTAACTTGTTCCATATAATTGCCCCTTTCTTACAATTGATTTGATATTTCCCTAATAGCTTTTATTCCTAGCTCTATCTCTTCATGGGTGTTAAAAGGACCAAAACTAAATCTAACGGTACCTTGTTCTAGGGTCCCCATAGTTTCATGGGCAATAGGTGCACAATGGATTCCTGGTCTAACTTCAATATTGTAGCTCTGATCTAATATATAGCTAATTTCAGAAGAATCTTGATTTCCTATATTAATCGATACTACTGCTCCTTGTTCTTCAACGTTTAAAGGACCATATACTTTAACGTTATTAATCTTTGTGATCTCTTCAATAAAGTGCATGGTCAATTCTTCTTCATGTTTTCTTATACTATCCATTCCTTTTTCCATGATATATTTTACTCCTGCACCTAAACCAATAATACCTGGACCATTTAAAGTACCGCTTTCATATCTATCGGGCAATATATTTGGTTGTTCTAACTCATATGAAACACTGCCTGTCCCACCTTGACTTAATTCCCTTACATCCAGACCTTCTCTTATATATAATCCGCCAGTACCCTGAGGCCCCAATAATCCTTTATGACCGGGGAATGCTAACATATCTATATTCATCTTTTCTACATCAATAGGGTATACTCCTGCTGATTGAGCAGCATCAACAAGAAAGTAAATACCTTTTTTCTTAGTTATCTTCCCAATTTCTTCAATAGGCATAATAGTTCCTGTAAGGTTTGAAATATGGGTGGTAATAATCAATTTTGTATTCTTCTTTATGCTTTTTTCAATATCCTTTGGGTTTATTCTTCCCGCTGAATCTCCCTTTACAATGGTAATTTCCACGCCTTGCCTTTCCATAGCCTTAATAGGCCTTAATACGGAATTATGTTCCATAGAAGTGGTTATTACGTGGTCTCCTTTTTCTAATATACCTTTTATTGCAATATTTAAGCTTTCGGTACAATTAAAAGTAAAAATTAAATTCATAGGATTTTTTATATTAAATAGATTTGCTAATAATTCCCTTGTTTCAAATATTTCTCTTCCAAGCCTTAATGCTAGTTTATGGCCTGACCTTCCAGGATTGGCTCCATATTCCTTCATAGCTTTCATCACTGATTCATATACTACATCTGGTTTTGGAAAAGAAGTTGCTGCATTGTCGAAATATACCAAAGGCTACACCTCCATATTTTCCTAGCAAATGGGAAAATCTACTTTGTAATATATTAATAAAGCTCACTCAATTTTTTGATATTTCACTTGAAATTTTCTTTCCCTAATTATATCATATTTCCCCCTAATAATAGTACATGAAATCAAAAAAAAAGAAGCTCTTTTACAAGCTTCCCTTAACCTAGTCTTTCATATACTACTTTTAATAATTCTTCTTTTATTTCTGTTCCTTCTTTTAATAATTTATTTATTTTTTCTTCCATTTCAGCTCTATATTGCTCATCTTTAATGCTGAGTAAATTGATTTTTACATTTAGTAAAGCACCTTCAAGGCCTGTAGCTGCCAATAAAGCTCCTACTCCTACATCTGTGATAGCATTTACATTCCCATAGTTTGCAAATACTCTTTGAAGCTTTAATACTTTAAAACATTCTTCAGCACATCTTAATGGTACTTCTAAGGCTATCTTATAGCCTTTTTGAATTGCTTCAGTTCTTGCCTTCTTCTCTTCTTCAGTTTCCTTTGGCATTTTGAAGGCTTCCATTACCTTATCAAAGGCTTTTGTATCTTCATCAACAATCCTACTAAGTTCTTCTATACTCTTCTTTAATACTTCAAAATTTTGTTCCATCTCATTCTTTATTTCTTCATCCAGCTCTTCATACATCTTTCTTCCAATAGTTAAATTGCCAACCATTGTAGTTAGAGCTGATCCTAAGCTACCAGCTAAAGCAGCTACGCTTCCTCCTCCTGGAGTTGGCTCTTTGGATGCAACTTGTTCGATATACTCTTTAACGCTGCTTTCAATTAACATCATATCACCGCCTATTATGTATTGTATTTATTCACTTAATGCCAATTATATTATATTTTTGAATTTTATTCAAGTTATAAATACATCTTACCTTCCAATACAATTCTTGCTTTTCCACCAACCTTAACCCTATAATCGCTTCCTACTTCCTCAATACTACAATAAATTTGACTTGGTCTTTTTAAGGCCTCACCTTGAATAGCCAATATTTCTTGTCCTTTAATAAGCCCTTCCTTTTTTAATAGATATATTAATCCACCATTTGAAGTTCCAGTTGCTGCTTCCTCGTTTATTCCTACAAGGGGAGCAAAATTTCTTACAAACACCCTATCTGAATTTATTTCCGGTAGGTAAAAAGCATGAACCCCTGTTGTATCGGTTTTTTTTGATAAGTTCTTCAACCTTTTGAAATCTACATCTAAATTATTTAATATATTTTTATCCTTTAAAGGCAATTGTATATCTGGAAGGCCTGTAGAAATTATTCTAGGTCTTACAGATTTGCCTGCTATTCCAATATCCTTATACTTTATATTAAAAGCTTCCAACAATAAGTCTATTTCCTCTAAGGAACCTAAATCCTCAGGTTTTGATTGTTCCATTATTACCTTTTGAATTTTCCCATTATCATAATGAATTTCGACCCCCAGTTTGCCTGCTTTCGTCTGCTGAAAAACTCTTTTAATTCCCCTATATATTGGTTTTATTATGCCCTTTAATGCCAAAGTATAAAAAGAAGCGATGGTTGCATGACCACAAAGGTCTACTTCGTGGGTAGGTGTAAAAAATCTAACCTTGTAATTGTTTTCATCTATAGGAATTATAAAGGCAGTTTCAGAAATGTTCATTTCTTTAGCAATGTTTTGCATCTGATTATCTGATAAGCCTTTTGCATTTATTACTACTCCTGCTGGATTGCCACAAAAAAGATTGGAAGTAAAAGCATCCACCTGAAATATTTTGACTTCCATTTTATACTCCCTTCCATATGTTTCACGTGAAACATATGCTATTTATCCTATAATCAATTCTAATATTCTCTCCAAATCCTCATCACCATAAAATTCAATTTGAATAGTCCCTTTATCTTTCTTTAAATCTAAAGTAACTTTGGTACCCAGTCGATTCATAAGTTTTTCTTCAACTTCTTTGACAAATAAATCTTCTTCTTTCTTTTTTATAGATTTTTTCTTTCTTTTTCCCTTAACAATCTTCTCAGTATCCCTGACATTTAACTTATCTTCTAATATTTGCTTAGCAATTTTTTTCCGTTCTTTACTATCCTTTATAGATAATAAAGCTCTTCCATGACCACTGGTTATTTGCCCATCTTCTAGTAGCTCTATTATCTCCTTATCTAAATTAAGTAATCTAATGCTATTGGTTATATAAGACCTACTTTTTCCTAAAGACTTAGCCACTTCTTCATGGGTTAAGTTATAGTCTTCTATTAACTTCTTAAATGCATTGGCTTCTTCCACAGGATTTAAATCATCCCTTTGTAAATTTTCAATTAAAGCTAACTTAACAGCTTCCTCATCGTCTATTTCCATGACTACACAAGGAATTTCCTTTAAACCAGCCGTCTTTGCAGCCCTCCATCTCCTTTCACCAGCAACAATTTCATATCCCGTTTCACGTTCCCTAACTATAATTGGCTGAAGAACTCCATGCTGTTTTATAGATTCTTTTAATTCTTCTAGTAGACTATCATCAAATTCCTTTCTAGGCTGTTCCTTATTCGGGAAGATAGACGATATATCAATATTTTTAACTAAGTTCGCTTCCTTATCTTCCTCTATTAAGTCAATAATCGGTTCATTAGGAATTAATGCAGCAAGACCTTTTCCTAATCCTCTTTTTTTTGTCATTTTAATAATTTTATTGAACCTTCAAATAGAATAGGTTCAATAAAAGTTCACACCCCCTTCTAATTTTACTATTCAGATAAGTATAAAAATTCCTCAGCTAACTCAACATAGGCTTCAGCACCTTTTGACTTGGGATCGTAATCTAATACAGAAAGGCCATAGCTTGGAGCTTCTGCTAGTCTCACATTTCTTGGTATAATTGACGTATAAACCTTTCCTTTAAAATACTTCTTTACCTCCTCTACCACTTGTATTGATAGATTAGTCCGTCCATCAAACATACTAAGTATTACTCCTTCTATTTCAAGATCTGGATTTAAACTCCTTTTAACTAGCATAATGGTGTCCACCAATTGACTTACCCCTTCAAGGGCATAATATTCACATTGAATTGGTACTATTACGCTATTAGAAGCCGATAAACCATTAATGCTAAGTAAGCCTAATGAAGGTGGACAATCTACGAGAATTAGATCATAATATTCCTGAATGCCAGATAAAGCATTCTTTAGTGCTAACTCCCTATCTTCCATAGAAATTAGCTCTATTTCTGCACCAGCTAGTTCTACATTGGAAGGGATTATATCCACATTTTCAGCAGAGGTATTTTGAACTATTCCCTTTAATTGTACTTTGTTTATCAATCCATCATATAAAGAAAGTTCTAAGTTGTTCTTATCTATGCCTAAACCACTAGTAGCATTACCTTGAGGGTCTATATCCACGATTAAAACTTTTTTATCCAGTTTTCCTAGTGCAGCAGCTAAATTTATGACTGTTGTAGTTTTCCCAACTCCACCTTTTTGATTAAATATGGATATTATTTTACCCATATTTACCACCTCCGCCTCTTTATATAAAAGCAGTTTTACCTTCTATTATATAATATCAGATAAAAAAGAAAAAAGAAATTTATTTAATAATAAAAGCCAAAATGTTTCACGTGAAACATTTTGGCTTTTATTATCTTTTAGGAATCTGTATATAAACCTCTAAAAATTCTCCCTTATCCTTTTCAATATACTTAGCATCAACTCCACTATCTTTAATAGCCTTATAAGCTTTTTTTATGGTATTTATATAAATACGAGTATTTATTAAACCAATAATATTTTTTCTTTTATCCTCTTTTTTATCTTTCGTTAAGTCATCCAATATATCCTTTACTAGCCCCTCAGTTTTACTTACATTTAAATCGTTTTTTATAATCTTATCTAAAACCTTTCTTTGCAGTTCATAGTCTGGTAATTTCAATAAGGCCCGTCCATGTCGTTCAGTTAAATTATACTCTATTAAATCTCGTTTAATATCATCAGGCAGTTTTAATATTCGAAGCTTATTAGCAATAGTAGACTGGCTTTTACCAATTTTTTCAGCTAATTCTTGTTGAGTAAATCCATGATCTTTTATCAAATTATTATATCCTTCTGCTTCTTCTATAAAATTTAAATCCTCTCTCTGTAAATTTTCTATTAATGCCATCATGGCGGATTCCCTATCTCTGTACTCTAAAACTATAGCAGGTATTTTTTCTAGTTCAGCTAATTCAGAGGCTCTAAGTCTTCTCTCGCCAGCAATTAATTCGTATTTTTCATCTTGGAGTTTCCGTACGCTAATTGGTTGTATTAATCCAAAGGCTTTTATAGACTGACTTAGTTCTTCCAAAGCTTTTTTATTAAAATCTTTTCTAGGTTGATATGGATTAGGCTTAATGGAGTCAATTGGAATGTATTTGATTTCTGGTTCCATGCTTTTCATAAAACTCCCCACTCCCTAACTATTTTTTACCCTTTCCTTTATATATTCTATATACTAAAATTATTTCCTTCAAATTTCCCAAAGTTTCTTTCGCCATTTTCTCCCTAATTACAAGGGTTTTTTCTTAGGTTTATTACCGCTTCTTGGATATTTCGTCGATGTTTTTGATATTTTTTCGAAGATTAGCAGGCTATGGGTGATATCACTTAAAGGTAACTTAATGTAATGTTTTTCTTTAAGCTTTGCACCTAAAATACGAATAGCATTTTCAGATGACAATAACTCATCTTCCACATCACTGCCTTTCATTGCAATAAAATAGCCTCCTACTTTTACAAAGGGTAAACAATATTCTGCTAGGGTATTTAGGGAAGCTACAGCTCTTGAAATAGCAATATCATATTTTTCTCTATGTTTAATATCTTGACCTAAATCCTCTGCTCTTCCATGAATAGCCATAATTCCACTTAAATTTAACTTTTCAATCACTTCATTTAAAAAATTTATCCTCTTATTTAAACTGTCAAGTAATACTATATTTATGCCCTTTTTAGCTATTTTCATTGGTATACCAGGAAATCCACCACCAGTACCAATATCAATAATTTTAGCCTCATTTCCAATTAAGCCAAAATTTAAAGGGGTTAAACTGTCCAAAAAATGCTTTATATCTATTTCTTCATCATCAGTTATAGAAGTTATATTGATCTTTTTATTCCACTCTTTTAGCAAATCCTTATAAATTATAAACCTATTTATTTCCTCTTTCCCAAGTTCAATGCCAATAGAATTTGCTCCTTTAATTAAAGTATTCACATTAGTCATCTTTCTCCACCTTTTTATCTCTACGTTTTTGTTCTAAATATATTAAGAGTACATTAATATCTGCTGGAGAAACTCCAGAAATCCTCGAAGCTTGACCTACAGAATCGGGCTTTATTTGGTTTAACTTCTGTTTAGCCTCATTGCTTAAACCCTTAATGGCGCTATAATCTAGGTCTTCAGGAAGTTTCTTATTCTCCAGTTTTTTAAACTGTTCAATTTGCGACATTTGCTTTCTAATGTATCCTTCATACTTAATATGGGTTTCCACCTGCAATCTTATTTCCCTAGGCAGTTCTTCCCTACTATTATCAATTTCTGCTAATGACTCATAACTTATTTCAGGCCTTTTTATTAAATCATATAGACTGATACCAGTTTTAAGAGGAACACTCCCAATCTTAATCAAAAATTCATTAATACTATCTCTAGGAGTTACTATAGTTTCTTTTAATCTATTTAGTTCTCTTTCAATTAACTCTCTTTTCCTTAACATTTTCCTATATCTTTCTTCTGTCGCTAATCCAATCTTATATCCTTTTTCCGTTAATCTTAAATCAGCATTATCCTGTCTTAGAGTCAATCTATATTCAGCTCTTGATGTCATCATCCTATAAGGTTCATTAGTTCCCTTAGTAACCAGATCGTCTATCAATACTCCAATATAGGCCTCAGATCTATCTAGTATAAAAGGCTCTTCTCCTCTAATATTTAAAACAGCATTGATTCCAGCAATTAACCCTTGTGCAGCAGCTTCCTCATAGCCTGATGAACCATTAATCTGACCTGCAAAAAACAAATTTCTTATCTCCTTATGTTCTAAGGTTCTCTTTAATATAGTAGGATCAATACAATCATATTCTATACCATAGGCTGATCTCATAAATTGAACATTTTCAAGCCCTATTATGGTTCTATACATTTCTAATTGAACTTCCTCAGGTAAAGTTGAGCTAACTCCCTGAACATACATTTCTTTAGTATCTAATCCTTCTGGTTCAATAAAGACTTGATGCTTTTCCTTATCGCTAAACCTAACCACCTTATCTTCTATAGAAGGACAATACCTAGGCCCAACGCCTTCAATTTCTCCTGAATACATAGGAGAACGATGAAGATTATTTCTTATAATCTCATGAGTTAATGGTGTTGTGTAGGTTAGGTAGCAAGGAACTTGTTTAAAATCAAACTTATTATCCATATTTAAAAAAGAAAAAGGTATTATCTCTTCATCGCCAGGTTGAATTTCCATCTTAGAATAATCTATAGAATCTCCATGAACCCTTGCAGGAGTACCAGTCTTGAATCGCCTTAATTTAATATTGAGCCTTTCAAGTGCATCTGACAATAGATTAGATGGAGAAAATCCCCCAGGACCACTTGAATAGTTGACTTCTCCAATGAATATCCTCCCCTTTAAATAGGTACCTGTTGCCAATATTACAGCTTTACCATTATATACAGCGCCAGTTCTTGTTATAACACCTTTAGTTATATTATCTTCTACTATTATATCTACTACCTCTCCTTCCCTTAAAACAAGGTTAGGTTCACTTTCTAAAACTTTTTTCATCTCTATATGATATTTTCGCTTATCTGCCTGCACTCTTAAAGAATGGACTGCTGGCCCTTTTGACCTGTTAAGCATTCTACTTTGTATAAAGGATTTATCAATATTAATAGCCATTTCTCCACCTAGAGCATCTATCTCCCTAACTAAATGTCCCTTCCCAGTTCCACCTATATTAGGATTGCAAGGCATATCAGCAATGGAATTAAGGCTCATGGTAAGCATTAAAGTTCTCATACCCATTCTGCTGCTTGCCAAAGCTGCTTCACAACCTGCATGGCCTGCTCCTACTACTACAATATCAAAGTCTCCTGCATTAAATCGTTTTACTTCTCTCATCCTTTGCACCTCGCTAAAAACTATTTACCTATACAAAATTCAGAAAATATTTTATCCAATATATCCTCACCAACGGTATCACCAGAAATTTCACCTAAATTCTTCCAACAATTCTTTATATCTACTTCTATACAATCTAAAGGCATATTTGATGTAATACCATTTATTCCTTCTTCTATATTCTTTTTAGCCTTTATGAGCTGATTTTTATGCCTCAAATTGGTAATTAAAATATCGCTTTCTACCAGCAAATTCCCACTATAAAACATTTTTTTTATAGCGTTTTCCAGTCTATCTATTCCTATTCCAGATATTATAGAAGTTACTATAATCTCCTTATCAGGGATTAGTTCCTTAAGGAGATTTTCATCATATTTGTTTGGCAAATCCGTTTTATTTAGCAATACTATAGACTTTCTATTTTTTACAATATCAATAATCTGATAGTCTTCTTCCGTCAATTCATTTGATGCATCAAAGACAGCTATGATTAAATCAGCCTTATCTACCATTTCCTTTGCCCTATCTACTCCTATTTTCTCCACTATATCATCAGTAGTGCGGATTCCAGCAGTATCTATAACCTTTAATGGAATGCCATCTATATTTACATATTCTTCTATTATATCCCTAGTAGTACCGGGAATATTAGTCACAATCGCCCTATTCTCTCTTAATATGGCATTTAATAACGAGGATTTCCCCACATTTGGCTTTCCAAGTATTACTGCATTCAAACCATCTCGAAGAATCTTACCTCTATCTGCTGTTTGAAGAAGTTTGCCTATTTTCTCATAAACTATTCTCCCTTTTTCCTCTAATTCTTCATAGGTAATCTCTTCTATATCTTCCTCTGGAAAATCTATGGAGGCCTCTATATGAGCTATCATTTCCAATAGTATATTTCTTATTTCCTCAATTTTTTTTGATAAATTCCCTTCCAATTGATCTAATGACACTTTATATGACTTATCTGTTTTAGCTCTAATTAGATCAATAACCGCTTCTGACTGGGCCAAATCCAATCTACCATTTAAGAATGCCCTTTTTGTAAATTCTCCAGGCTCTGCTAGCCTAGAACCATATTCTAAAACTAAATCTAAAATTCTCCTAACTGGAATAATACCACCATGACAATATATTTCTACCATATTTTCTCTAGTATAAGTATATGGCTCTTTCATGAAGGCAATCAAAACTTCATCTATAATCTCACTATTTTTAGGGTCTATAATATGACCATAAACTAATCGCCTATTATAGCTTTCAGTTAATTTTTCAATCTTTTTCCCTTTAAATAGCTTATTTGCTATATCTAAAGACTCTTTTCCACTCATCCTCACTATTCCAATTCCAGCTTCACCAATAGCAGTTGAAATAGCTGCAATGGTATCAGACATTATTCTCACCAAACCTTTCATAAAACTGAATATTATAACAGAAACCCAGTTTTTCACTGGGTTTCTAAAACTGCTATTTTGCTTGAATTATTACTCTCCTATAAGGTTCTTCTCCTTCGCTATAAGTAGATACTCCACTAACATTTTGTAAAGCAGAATGTATAATTCTCCTTTCATAGGGATTCATAGGTTCTAACTTAATAGGTTTTTTACTAAGCTTAGATTTTTCAGCCATCCTATTAGCTAATTTAATCAATGTTTCTTCTCTTTTCTTTCTATATCCTTTAACATCCAATATCACTTTAATATAATCTTCCCTATTTCTATTAATTGATAAACTCAATAAATACTGTATTGCATCTAAAGTATTTCCTCTTTTACCTATTATGATGCCCATATCAGATGAATTAATATTCATAATTTCTACATTTATAATGTTGTTCTCCCTTTTAGCCATTACCGTTCCTTTAATCCGCATAGATAGTAAAATTTTACTTAAAAAATTCTCAACAATCTCTATTGGGTCATTAACCACCGTTACACGTACTACTGCATCCTTCGCTCCCAACAATCCAAATAAGCCCTTACTTGGTTCTTCCAACACCTCAATCTTCACATCAGACTCACTAAGGTTTAACTCATCCAATGCATTATCAATAGCTTCACGGACAGTTTTTGCTACCTTAACAACGGACCTCATACTATCTTGTCTCCTCCTTAATTTTACCCAAAGACCTATTAATCACCAACTGTTGAACTATCTGAAATAAGTTTCCTACAACCCAATACAAACTAATACCCGATGGGAAGGATCTAGCAGCCCAAAAAATCATTATAGGTAAAAAAATATTCATCATCCTTTGAGTAGATTCAGTTTGAGGATTAGATTCAATATTGGTGGACATAAGTTTACTTTGCAAAAAGGTAGTTAATGCAGCAAAAAGTGGCAATCCCCAAATATAAGGATCTGGCTGTTCTAAATTTGGAATCCATAAAAAACCCTTATTAATGGCATTATAAACATTTATATCCTTAAAAACAAATCTAACTGGATCTCGTAAAACGTTAAAGAAGGCCAAAATAATAGGAAATTGAATTAATAATATTAAACAACCAGAAGCTGGATTGTAATTGTTTTCCTTATATAGTTGCATCAACTTTGCTTGTTGGGTCTGTGGGTCATTTTTATATTTTCTTTGTATTTCCTGAATCTTTGGTTGTAATTCATTCATTATTTTCGTAGATCTGCTTTGCTGTAAACTTATAGGTAAAAGCAATAATCTAAATAAAATAGTAGTCAATATAATCGATATACCATAATATGAAAAAAAATCAGATTCAGTACCTATACTAGAAACAAAATCGAAAACAAACTTCAATAAACCTCCTAATATATTTCCAAAAAAAGACGTCATCTATTAACCCCCATTCATTTCAGCGGATCATATCCTCCCTTATTAAATGGATTACATCTTAAAATTCTCATTATACTTAAATAAGTCCCCTTAATAAAACCATATTTCTTATAAGCCATAAGGGAATACTCAGAGCAAGTTGGATAAAATCTGCAATGCCTTCCTACCAAGATGTATCTTGAAATAAATCTTTGATAAAACTTTATTAATAAAATAGCCATTTTAGCCATCATTTGTCACCAAATTCTTTGAAGAGACCCGATACCTTTAATATATGATAAACTGACTCTTCTAAAATATTAAACTCTAAGTCTATTACACTCTTCTTAGGTATTAATATTATATCATATCCATTTTCGATATTATAGAGACTCTTCCTAACTATTTCCTTCAATCTCCTTTTAACCTTATTACGAACGACACTATTACCTATCTTTTTAGAAACGGAAAAACCAAACCTAGAATAATCTAACCCATTCTTTAAAACATACAAAACTAAATTCCGATTCCCATAACTTTTCCCATTCTTATAAACTCTTAGAAAATCTACATTTTTTCTCAACTTATTCTTCTTATCCATTAAAATACTCCTTGTAGAAAAAGGCCACTATTCCTGCGGCCTTAAGCTGTCAATCTTACTCTGCCCTTCCTTCTCCTATTTCGAATTACATTTCGTCCGGACTTGGTTTTCATTCTTTTCCTAAAACCATGTTCCTTACTTCTTTGTCTTCTCTTCGGTTGATAAGTTCTTTTCATCTATTACACCCCCTCTACTGAAATCCAAAGAAATGGTCAACATTGTATATAAAACATAAATACTAATATTGATTATATTTATATAGATGCTTTATGTCAAGAAATTTAAGCTATTCATATCCACAACTAATAATGGATATAACCTCTTATAATTGTGGATAATTTTGTTGATATATTGCATTATTTTTGATATTATTTATTTAGGTGTGGATAAGTTTTTTATTTATTCACATAGTTAAGTTATGCACAAGTTGTGGATAAAATTGTGCATAAGTTTTTATTTTTTATAAAATATTTGTTATAAATATCCCTATTTTACTCTATTTTTATCCACATATCTATTATAATTAAATTTGTGGATAGATAATTTTCTTATTCCTTCAACATATTAATCACACTATATTAATAGCTTATCCACAATTATTATACCAATTTTTTTATAATTTTATTTATTATTATTTTAGATTTTTTTGTGGATAAATATGTTGATATTTATTATAATAATTTTTCTATAGAATGTTATAAAAAGGCCAATGATGGTTATAATTTAGATTTAAATAGGAGGAATCTTAAATGGTTTTAAATTTAGAGAATATCTGGAATGAAGTCCTCGACTTGATAAAAGTAGAACTTACAGAAGTAAGCTTCAATACTTGGCTTAAAACTATAAAACCTATTACTATTACAGACGATAGAGTTATTCTTGCCGCTCCAAATGAATTTACAAAAGGCATCTTAGAATCCAGATACATTAATCTAATTAAAAATGCAATTATCCAAATAACTGATAAGGAATATATAATTCAGTTTATAATTCCAGGGGAAGAATTAAATATAAATGTTGGACAATCTGTTAATGATAACGCCAGTGAACTAAATCAAAGATCCCAATTAAACCCAAAATATACATTTGATACATTCGTTATAGGAAATAGTAATAGATTCGCTCATGCAGCATCTTTAGCGGTAGCAGAAGCACCAGCTCAGGCCTATAACCCTTTATTTATTTACGGAGGAGTAGGTTTAGGAAAAACACATTTGATGCATGCTATAGGCCATTTCATATTAAATCAAAACCCTGATGCCAAAGTTGTATATGTTTCTAGCGAAAAGTTTACGAATGAATTAATTAATTCGATCAGAGACGATAGGAATAACGAATTTAGAAATAAATATAGGAATGTAGATGTATTGTTAATAGACGATATACAATTTATTGCTGGGAAAGAAAGTACCCAAGAAGAGTTTTTCCACACATTTAATGCACTACATGAAGCCAATAAACAGATTATTATATCCAGTGATAGACCTCCTAAGGAAATACCCACTCTTGAGGATAGGTTAAGGTCTAGATTTGAATGGGGCCTAATTTCCGATATTCAACCCCCTGATTTAGAAACTAGAATCGCCATATTAAGGAAAAAAGCCAAAATGGAAAATATAAATATTCCCGATGATGTAATGTTATATATTGCATCTAAGATCCAATCTAATATTAGAGAGTTAGAAGGAGCCTTGATAAGAATAGTAGCTTACTCTTCCTTAACTAATAAGGAGATTACAGTAGAATTGGCTGAAGAAGCACTAAAAGATATTATATCTAATAATAAACCAAGAAAAATTACAGTGGAATTGATCAAAAACATAGTAGCAAAGGAATTTGATATAAAGGTAGAAGATTTTGATTCAAAAAAGAGGACAAAAGCTATAGCTTATCCACGGCAAATAGCCATGTATTTAACGAGAGAATTAACAGACCTATCACTACCTAAAATAGGAGATGAGTTTGGAGGTAGGGATCATACTACCGTCATACATGCTTACGACAAAATTTCATCAGACCTGGAAAATAATGATGAGCTTAAGAATAGAATAGATAGGTTAATTCAAAATATTAAAGGAGAATAATCAACAGAATTATAAATAAACTTGTTGAACAATTGTTGATAATATATAATTTTTTATAAATCTATTCAGATGTGGATAAATCTTAAACTTATAGTAAATTTATCAACATGTTATTAAATGCTTAAACCTTTTAATATGATATTCTAGATGGAGTTATACACAAATTAACAGGCCCTACTACTATTACTAATATTATATATCCATCTATTTCTATAGCTAAAGGAGGATTATCAATTGAGAATACAAGTTAATCAAAATACATTAGCAAATCATATTAACATAGTTCAAAAAGGAATTTCGAGCAGGACTACCATGCAAATATTAGATGGAATTTTATTAAATACCATCAATGGAAAATTGAAATTAACTGCTACTGACTTAGAAATAAGAATAGAGAGCAATATTGAATGTAATATAATGGAAGAAGGAGCGATTGTTGTTAATTCAAGGATTTTTGGTGATATAATTAAAAAGCTGCCTAATTCAACTATCAACATTACAGTAAAAGATAACAACATTAACATAGTTTGCGAAAACTCAGAATTCAATATTCTAGGCAGTCCGGCTTATGAATATCCAGAACTACCTGCTATAATCAATCAAAGTTCATTTAATATACCCAAAGACTTATTAAAATCTGCAATAAAGCAAACAGTCTTTGCAACAACTCAAGATGAAACTAGACCGATTCTGACTGGAGTGTTATTAGAAATTTCTGAAGGTATAGCTTCATTTGTGGCATTGGATGGCTATAGATTAGCTTTAAGGAGCATACCTATAAATGATAATATTAATACTAAGATTGTAATACCTGGAAGAGTTTTAAATGAATTAAACAAAATACTTGATGATGAAGATGAATTAACCATAACTACTGCGCCAGGTCATATAATATTCAATATGGGAGATACAATAGTTTCATCCAGGTTATTAGAAGGCCAGTTCTTAAATTATAGGGATATTATCAGAAAGGATCATAAAACAAGTATAGTAGTAAATAGGAAGGAGCTTCAAGATAGCCTTGAAAGAGCCTCATTATTGGCCAAAGAAGAGAAAGCCAATTTAGTTAAATTAAATATAGTAGATAATAAAGTTATAATAAAATCTAACTCAGAGATAGGAAATGTTCATGAAGAAATAAATTCTGTACAAAATGGAGATAATATCAATATTGCTTTTAACTCTAAATACATAATCGATGGTATAAAGGCAATAGATTCTGAAGAAATAGAGCTTCATTTTGTGGATAGATTAAATCCATGTATAATGAATCCTGTTGGAGATGAAAACTATATCTATTTAGTATTGCCTGTAAGATTGGCACAAGATGATTATTAATTCAACTGTTTAAATCCATAAAAGGTGGTAAATATGAGAAAAATTGAGATTAATACGGAATTCATAAAATTAGATCAATTGATTAAATTTGCTGGTATTACTCAAACAGGTGGAGAAAGTAAAAACATAATAAAAGATGGAAGGGTATTTGTTAACGGTGAAATTGTGAAGGAAAGAGGGAAAAAAATTAAGAAAGGGGATATTGTAGAAATAGACGGCATAGAAAAGTTAATTGTGGTATAATTATATTTGGTATTAGATAAAGCCTCAACCTGTATGGTTGAGGATTTATCACTTATAAAAGTATTTTAAGGGGTGCTATTTTTGAATATAGACAGCATTCGTCTAATAAATTTTAGGAATTATTACGATATAAATTTGGAATTAAATAAAAACATAAATATATTTGTAGGTAAAAATGCCCAGGGAAAAACGAATTTGCTAGAAGCCATCTATTTATGTGGCCAAGGTAAATCTTTTAGAACCAATAGGGATAGGGATTTGATTAACATCAATAAAAATGAAGCCTATATAGGTGCTAAAATAAAACTAGATGGTATAGAGAGATTAGTAGAGATTAAGCTAGAAAAAGACAGGCCTAAAAGGATTAAGATAAATAAGATTGAACTAAAAAATATTAAGGAATTGCATAGTGGTTTGAATGTGGTGGTTTTTTCTCCAGATGATTTAAAGCTAGTTAAGGAAGGTCCAGCAGAGCGGAGAAATTTTTTGGACAACATCCTTTCCCAAATAAAACCCGTTTATAAGTATAATATAAGCAAGTATTATAAGATATTGTTTCAAAGGAATAATTTGCTTAAGACCAATAAATATAAACCTAATTATAAAAATTTACTAGAGATTTTTGATGTCCAATTAATTAAAATTGGTAAAGAAATAATCCTTTCTAGAGCTGAATTTATTGAAAAATTTACACCAATTGTAGAGAATTATCATAGGAAATTGACTACTGGGAAAGAAGAACTTAGATTACAATATGTTTCCAATGTTAATTTTCCTGATAAAGATACAATTGAAAAATACTTTTTAGAACAGTTAAATGAAAATTTAGAAAGGGATTTTATTACTGGAAATACTTCAGTAGGCCCTCATAGAGATGATATTCAGCTTCAAATAGACGGTTTAAATGCTAGAACTTTTGCTTCGCAAGGTCAACAAAGGACTATTGTTTTGTCAATAAAACTATCGGAAGTGGAAATGATAAAAAGGGAGAAAGGTCTTTACCCTATTTTATTGCTAGATGATGTATTTTCAGAATTAGATGAGGATAGAAGAAAGTATTTAACCCATTCTTTTAAGGAAATGCAAACTATAATAACTACTACTCATATATCGGATATGGATAAGATTGGAGAAACCGAAAAATCCCTGTTCTATATAGAGAAGGGGAATATAACAAAGGTAAAGGAGTAGATTTCATGTTTTTACACATTGGCAATAATATAAATGTACCCATTAAAAATATAGTTGCAATATTAAACGAGGATGCACTGGATATATTGAAAGTAAATAGTAAAAGGATATATATGGAGAATGTGAAGAATGAAGGTTCTGTAAAAAACGATAATGTAAAGAATAAAAGGTCTTATATTATCGTATGCCCTAATGATTACAATAGGGGTAAAAAAGATGATAAAGAATGTATTATCTATCTATCTAATATATCGTCTACTACTCTATTGAAAAGATGTGAAGAAAAAACGGATTGGAGGTAAAACTAATGGTCAACGAAAATAATGGAAGAATATATACGGCTGAGGAAATTCAAGTGTTAACGGGATTAGAGCCAGTGAGAAAAAGGCCTGGAATGTATATAGGAAGTACGGGGGAGAGAGGATTACACCAGTTAGTATATGAGGTTGTAGACAACAGTGTTGATGAAGCATTAGCTGGAGTTTGTGATACCATCAAGGTATGGATAGATAAGGATAATTCCATAACAGTTGAGGATAATGGTTCAGGGATTCCTGTAGAAATTCATCCTCAAACTGGGAAGTCAACAGTTGAAACGGTTCTTACCATACTTCATGCTGGTGGTAAGTTCAATAACTCTGCATATAAAGTATCTGGAGGCTTGCATGGGGTAGGAGTTTCGGTAGTAAATGCCTTATCTGAGTGGTTAATAGTAAAGGTAAAAAGAAATGGAAAAGAATATATGCAGAAATTTAAAAGGGGTGTACCTGTAACTGAATTAGAAATAATAGGAGAAGCTGATAGTACAGGAACCACCATTAGCTTTAAACCCGATAAGGAAATATTTGATGTTGTAGAATTTGATTATAAAACTTTAGAATTTAGGTTCAGAGAAATGGCCTTTTTGAATAAAGGCATATTAATCATATTAGAAGATAGAAGAACTAACACCAAGAATAAATTCCACTATGAGGGTGGTATTAAATCCTTTGTTGAATACATGAATAAAAACAAAAATCCAATTCATAAAGATATAATCTATTTTGAGGGTGAGAAGGATAATACGGTGGTAGAATTATCCATGCAGTACACTGATTCTTATTCAGAAAATATATATACATTTGCTAATAATATAAATACCCAAGAAGGTGGAACTCATTTAAGCGGTTTTAGAACTGCTTTAACAAGGGCTATAAATGATTATGGTAGAAAGTATAATTATTTGAAAGAAAAGGATGAAAACCTGCAAGGTGAAGATGTAAGGGAAGGATTAACGGCAATACTGTCTGTTAAATTGTTTGAACCTCAATTTGAAGGACAAACTAAAACAAAGTTAGGAAATAATGAAGTTAGGGGAATTGTTGAATCATTAGTCTACGATTACCTTACAACGTATCTTGAAGAAAATCCTAAATCTGGTAAAGTCATATTAGAAAAGGCCATAAATGCTGCTAGAGCAAGGGAAGCTGCTAGGAAAGCTAGGGAAATTTCAAGGAAAAGGAGTATATTGGATAGCATTACTTTGCCAGGGAAATTAGCCGATTGCCAAGAAGATAATGTAGAATTAACAGAGGTTTTCATAGTGGAAGGGGATTCAGCTGGAGGAAGTGCTAAACAAGGAAGGGATAGAAAATATCAAGCAGTTCTTCCATTAAGAGGAAAGATTATGAATGTGGAAAAAGCAAGGATAGATAAAATGTTGGAATCAGAAGAAATCAAGGCAATGATTGCAGCTTTTGGAACTGGCATTGGTAATGAGTTTGATGTTGAAAAGTTGAGATATGGAAAGATCATAATCATGACGGACGCAGATGTGGATGGTTCTCATATTAGGACTTTGTTGCTGACATTCTTCTACAGGTATATGAGAAAGCTTTTAGAAAATGGCAACATCTATATTGCTCAACCGCCTTTGTATAAGGTTACAAAGGGAAAAACAGAACATTATGTTTATAGTGATAAAGAGTTAGATGAATTGCTTGAAAAAATAGGAAGAAGCAATTATACAATACAGAGGTATAAAGGTCTTGGAGAAATGAACCCAGAACAACTATGGGAAACTACAATGGACCCAGAAAAAAGGATATTATTAAAAGTTTCCATTGAGGATGCTATGGCTGCAGATGAAATATTTACAACTTTAATGGGAGATAGGGTAAGGCCCAGAAGGGAATTTATAAGAAAGAATGCAAAAATGGTTAAGAATTTGGATATATAGAGGAGGTATATGATGGACAGAGATAAGGAAAATATTATAGAAATAAATATAGAAGATGAAATGAGAAGCTCCTACCTAGATTATGCTATGTCCGTAATAGTCAGTAGAGCTCTTCCAGATGTTAGAGATGGTTTAAAGCCAGTCCATAGAAGGATACTCTATGCAATGAATGAACTGGGCATGACTCCAGATAAACCCTATAGAAAGTCAGCAAGAATAGTAGGGGATGTACTAGGTAAATACCATCCTCATGGAGATTCATCGGTATATTTTGCAATGGTAAGGCTTGCACAGGATTTTAATACTAGATATCCATTGGTAGATGGGCATGGAAACTTTGGATCTATAGATGGAGATAGTCCCGCAGCTATGCGTTATACAGAGGCTAGAATGACTAAGCTGGCCCTAGAGATGCTGAGGGATATTAATAAAGATACCATCGATTATAGACCAAATTTTGATGAAACTTTAAAGGAACCTACTGTACTACCTAGTAGATTTCCTAACCTGTTAGTAAATGGTTCGTCTGGAATAGCGGTAGGGATGGCAACTAATATTCCTCCTCACAATTTAAGCGAAATTATAGATGGAATTGTTATGCTAATAGATAACCCAGAAGCTGATGTTGAAGATTTAATGAAAGTAATTAAAGGGCCAGATTTCCCTACTGGAGCTGTAATAATGGGAAAAGATGGCATAAAAAATGCTTATAAGATGGGAAGAGGTAAGATTACCATAAGGGCTGTTGCAGAAATAGAGGAAGGCAATAGAGGAAGAGATAGGATAGTGGTAACTGAAATTCCATATCAGGTAAATAAAGCTAAACTAATAGAGAAGATAGCAGAACTGGTAAGGGATAAAAAAATTGAAGGAATTTCAGATTTAAGAGATGAATCGGATAGGGAAGGAATGCGAATAGTAATAGAATTAAAAAGGGATGCAAATCCCAATGTAGTCTTGAACAACCTATACAAGCAAACCCAGCTACAGACTACATTTGGTATAATTATGCTGGCCCTAGTGGATAATGAGCCTAAAATATTAAATTTAAAACAAGCCTTAAACTATTATTTAGACTACCAAAAAGAAATTATAATCAGAAGGACCAAATTTGATTTAAATAAGGCTGAGGAAAGGGCTCATATATTAGAAGGCTTGAAAATAGCATTAGACAATATAGATGAAATTATAGACATCATTAGAAGTTCAAAAGAAGATTCCACTGCTAAGGAAAGACTTATGCAGGCCTTTAGCTTATCTGAAAAACAAGCTCAGGCTATATTGGATATGAGGCTTAGAAGATTAACTGGATTAGAACGTGAAAAACTAGAGGAAGAATATGAATCTTTAATCAAGGAAATTAATAGGCTTAAAGAAATACTAGCAAATGAAAGGTTAATTTACGAGATTATAAAGGAAGAACTATTAAATATAAAGGATAATTATGGTGATGAAAGAAGGACTAGGATTGTACCTAAAGTAGATGAAATAGATATAGAGGATATGATTGAGGAGGAAGATGTAATAATTACATTAACACACCAAGGCTATATAAAAAGGATGCCAGAAGCTACTTATAAAATACAAAGACGAGGCGGAAAGGGTATAACTGGTATAACTACTAAAAATGAGGATTTTGTTGAAAATCTATTCATTACTTCAACCCATGATTCCATTTTATTCTTTACGAACAAGGGTAAGGTCTACTTATTGAAGGCCTATGAAATTCCTGAGGGTAAACGACAGGCTAGGGGTACAGCCATAGTAAACTTACTTAATATGGCTAAAAGTGAAACAATTTCAGCTGTTATACCCATAGAAAAATATAATCCAAATATAAATCTAGTCTTTGTAACTAAGAACGGATACATTAAGAAAACTAAGCTGTCCAATTATAAAAATATAAGAAGAAATGGAATTATTGCAATAAACCTAAGGGAAGACGATGAACTTATTGCAGTTAGGGCAACAGGCGGAAATGACGAGCTTATAGTAGTAACTTCTTTGGGAATGGCTATTAGATTTAATGAAAGTGATGTAAGAGAGATGGGAAGAAATGCTACTGGAGTAATTGCTGTTAAATTAAAGGAAGATGATAAAGTGGTAGCAATGGATATAGTAGAAGAAGGAAAAGATCTATTAGTAGTTAGTGAGTTTGGATTCGGAAAGAGAACTTCCCTAGAAGAATATAGATTGCAAAATAGAGGCGGAACTGGTATAAAAACTTATAATGTTAAAGAAAAAACTGGAAAGTTAGTATCTGCTAAGGTAATAGATTCAAAAGATGAAATAATTATGATTTCCATGTCTGGAATAATAATTAGGTTGATTTCTGAAGATATTTCAAAAATGGGCAGAAATACCCAAGGTGTTACTTTGATGAAAATAGATAGCCAAAAGGATAGAATTGTGGCAGTAGCCAAATATGTTGAAGAAGATTAAAAAAGCACCCTATAATAGGGTACTTTTTTAATCTTCTATTGATTTTTTGAAAAGTTTAAATCCTAGTAATTTACTTTACATTAAACTCTTTTTATTATAAAATGAAATAAATACAAGGTAGATATAGGGGGGTTGAGTATGTCTTTAGATGTAAACATTGGTTTTAATGAAGAAAGAGATATATGGGTGGTTTTGCCGGAAGGGGAAATTGATATATATACATCTCCAAAGTTTAAAAGCAAATTAATGGAGGCTTTAGATGATAGGAAATCGGATATATTGATAGATGGTAAAAAATTAGATTATCTAGACAGTACTGGCTTAGGTACATTGATAAGTATATTGAAAAAAGCAAAGGAAAGCGATAATAAAGTATATTTGAAAAATATAAAGCCTAATATTAGAAAACTATTCGACATAACGGAATTGGATAAGATATTTGAGTTTGAGGAGTGATACTATGAAAAACGATATCTTTAAACTTACCATTCCAAGTAAACCAGATTATATATCTGTTGCCAGATTAACTTCTTCAGCAATTGCAAATAAAATTGGATTTAATATAGATGATATTGAAGATATAAAAGTGTCCATAGCAGAAGCGTGTATTAACTCCTTAAGTAGAAGTGAATGTATAAATATTGAATTTGAAATAAGAGATGACAAATTCATAATGAGAGTGGAAAATGTATCTGCTGATTATCAAGAAGAGGACATAAATAAGGAGATGGAACTTGGAATTTTAATAATTAAATCTTTAATGGATGAAGTTAATTTTTCTGAAAAAGGGGTTGAAATGATAAAATTTATAGAGGATGGTAGTATATGATAATAGATAAAAACATTGAAAGTTGGAATCCAAAAGAAATAAAGAAAATGGATACCAAGACTCTATTTAAAAGATTTAAAGAAACAAAAAATTCAAAGATAAGAGAAGAACTTATAGAAAGACATCTTTATATAGCAGAAATATTATCAAAAAAATATACGAATAGAGGCATAGATTATGATGACATATACCAAGTTGCATCCATTGGCCTTATTTATGCTATAGATAGATATGATGTAGATAAGGGTTTTGAATTTTCTAGCTTTGCAACCCCTACTATTATAGGTGAGATTAAGAAATATTTTAGGGATAAGGGCTGGACTATTAGAGTACCAAGAAGAATACAGGAATTGTCAAAGAAAATTAATAATGCTAAGATGGTTTTGAGTCAGGAATTACAAAGGACTCCAACAGTGGAGGATATAGCAGAATATTTGAATTCCACAGAAGAAGAAATACTAGAAGCTATGGAAGGAAGTAAAGTATATACCCCTCAATCTTTAGATGTTGCTTATGATTCAAACGGAGACGATAAAGATGTTAATTTAGCTGATATCATTGGAGAAGAAGATACTTACTTTAATAGAATAGAGAATAACGATTTCTTAAAAAGAAGTATGGAAAAGCTTAATGAGATGGAGAAGAAAATACTTATAGAAAGATATTTCAATAATAAAACACAGGTGTCCATTGCAAATGAGTTAAACATTTCTCAAATGACTGTATCCAGAGTGGAAAAGAAGATTATAGAAAAGTTTAGAAAGGAAATGAAAAAAACTTTAGGGTGAAAGCAAATATTATGTTGACATAGATCTAATAATGCTGTAAAATTAAATTCCTAAAATAAGTTTAAAAAACTTTTAAAAACTTATTGACAAGAAATAAAAAATTTGTTATAGTATAAAAGTCGGTGTCAAAAACCGACAATGAACCTAGACAACTAAACAGTGTGAAGTACTTTGAGTAAAAGAGAGTCAAGGAAACTTTTCAAATGAGAGTTTGATCCTGGCTCAGGACGAACGCTGGCGGCGTGCCTAACACATGCAAGTCGAGCGAGGGATTTATGACGGATTCCTTCGGGATGAAGACATAAATCACCTAGCGGCGGACGGGTGAGTAACGCGTGAGGAACCTACCTCCTACAAGGGGATAGCCTCGGGAAACTGGGATTAATACCCTATGACACTTAAGGATCGCATGATCTTTAGGTTAAAGCGATATAGCG
>NZ_FNNG01000008.1 GCF_900106765.1 Tepidimicrobium xylanilyticum | reverse complement strand
CGCTATATCGCTTTAACCTAAAGATCATGCGATCCTTAAGTGTCATAGGGTATTAATCCCAGTTTCCCGAGGCTATCCCCTTGTAGGAGGTAGGTTCCTCACGCGTTACTCACCCGTCCGCCGCTAGGTGATTTATGTCTTCATCCCGAAGGAATCCGTCATAAATCCCTCGCTCGACTTGCATGTGTTAGGCACGCCGCCAGCGTTCGTCCTGAGCCAGGATCAAACTCTCATTTGAAAAGTTTCCTTGACTCTCTTTTACTCAAAGTACTTCACACTGTTTAGTTGTCTAGGTTCATTGTCGGTTTTTGACACCGACTTTTATACTATAACAAATTTTTTATTTCTTGTCAATAAGTTTTTAAAAGTTTTTTGCTGCCAGTCTTGTGACTTGAAACTTCAACCTGACAGCTATTTTAATATACCAAGTTTTTTGTCTTTTGTCAATGGGATTTTAATTATTTTTCAGTTTTCAAATTTCTGGTTTCAATTTTCTTTTAACTTTGATATTATTATTATATGCTAAATACATGAATATTGAAAAAGAGAGGGTGATTTATAGTTGGATTTTAGACAGCTTGAAACTTTTATTCAGGTTGCTAATTTAAAGAGCTTTTCTAGAGCTGCAGAAAAATTATACATTACTCAACCAACAGTTTCAAATCACATCCAGAGTTTAGAAAAGGAATTAGGTTCAATATTAATAAACCGTTCTGGAAAGTCTATTACTTTGACTGAAGCAGGAAGTCTCCTTTATAAGTATGCAATTAATATAATTAACTCCTGCGAAATGGCCAAATTTGATTTAGCTGCTTATAAGGGTCGAATACAAGGACACCTCTGTATTTATTCCAGCTCTATACCAAGTAAATATATATTGCCTAAGATAATATATGAATTTTCAACAAAGTACCCTGAGGTAACTTTTTCTTTAGTTGACATGGATTCAGCTGATGTTGTTCAAAGCATTTTGGATGGGGATACAGACTTTGGTATCGTTGGTGCTAAATATGAGGAAAACAAATTGAATAATATAGAATTGGTTGAGGATAGTTTATTGGTGATAACACCTAACAATCCTAGATTCTCTAAACCTAATTATTCTCATTTAGCTTTAGATGAAGTTATAAAAGAAAGAATTCTTTTACGAGAAGAAGGCTCTGGCACTAGAAATCTAGTAGAAGCCACCTTAAAAAAGCATAATATAGACTTGGAAAGTTTGAATGTTACTGCTTACGTAGAAGATACAGAAGTTATTAAACAATTGGTATCCTTAGGTGCTGGTATCAGTTTTTTATCTTCAAAGGCAGTATTTGATGATATTAAACTGGGTAAATATAAAGCCTATTATGTAGAAGGAATAGAATTTAGCCGCAAATTCTATTTTGTGTATCATAACAAGAGACAACTATCCCCATTGAATGAAACCTTTAGGGATTTTGTCATCAGCTATATAAAGGATAATTCTATTTGACATATACCCATTGGATCTTCGTTGAAGACTCATGCCACATAATGAAGAAACCAAAGAGATTGTCCCCTTGGTTTCTTCAGATTTTTTTTATGTCATTTTTAAATGCAAAAATAGCAGCCTGTATCCTATCGTTAACATCTAATTTTTTAAACAAACTGGATACGTGATTCTTTACAGTTTTTTCACTTATATACAACTTGTCCGCTATATCCTTATTACTTAGTCCTTCTGCAATTAATATTAGGACCTCATATTCTCTTTTTGTTAGCTTTTTAATTTTACCATATTCTTTGCTAGTATCCTTTTCATCTAACCCTTCCACTAGCATGGAAGCTATACTTGGTTGGATATAGGTTTTCCCGCAATGAACTTCCCTTATTGCTTTAATTAAACTGTCTGCATCTGAATCTTTTAAAACATAGCCATTAGCCCCTATTTTCATCGTTTCAAATAAGTATTCTTTATCTTCATGTATTGTAAGCATTATGATTTTAGATGTAGTCCCTAAGTCCTTTAACCTTCTTAAAACATCAATTCCGTTCATATTAGGCATATTTATATCTAATAGTATGACATCTGGGTTGAATTCCATTGCTTTTCTAACTGTTTCTTCTCCATTACCTGTTTGAGCAATTACATCTATATCCTTTTCCAATTCCAAAAGTTGTTTCAGCCCTTGGCGCATTAATACATGGTCATCCGCAATCATTAATGAAATCTTTTCATCAGCCATATCAATTTTCCTCCTCTGGTAATATAATATATATAATAATTTTTGTTCCTTCCCCTATATTAGATTTTATTTCCATTTTGCCTCCTAAAAGTTCTACTCTTTCCCTAATGCTAATTAAACCAAAACCCCCCATGCTATCGTTATTATATGTCTCTACCTCGTCTACATCAAACCCGATTCCATTATCAATAATTAATAAATTCAACCTATTTGGTGAATATTCCAAGTTTACACTCGCTTCAGTTGCTTTTGCATGTTTAAATATATTGTTTAAAGACTCTTGAACAATTCTAAATAAAGAAGTTTCAATAGCAGGATTCAAATTAATAACATTGCCTATAACATTAAACTCTATTGGCACTCCAGTATGCTTAGTAAAGTTATGAATATACCTTTCAATAGTCGGTACCAAACCTAAATCATCCAAAGACATCGGTCTTAAATCATATATAGTTTTTCTCAAATCACTTAATGTGGTTCTGACAATGGCTTTTAAATTCTGCAGCTCTTCTCTTGACTTTTCTTTGTCAATCTCCATCAATCTTTCACATATTTCCGCTTTTATAAGTATATTGGCCATTGATTGGGCTGGTCCATCATGTATATCTCGAGCTAGTCTCTCCCTTTCTATTTCTTGGGCTTCGATTATCTTTATTCCTAAAGCCTGTTTTTTATTTAAATGATCTACGGTGAGAATGATATCATCTAAATTTCCCCTTAAGTATTCTGTAACTACACTAACTGACTTTCGAACCCTTTCAGCTTTTTTATATACTTTTATGGCAGACTTTAATCTTAACTCCTGCTCTTTTCTCCTTTCGATTAAATTCTTTTCTTCTTCTCTTTTCAAATATAATTTTATTCTAGCCTCATTAGCCCTATCATAAGCAATTTTTATGTCATCTTCTGTATAAATTCTAAAATTTTTACTTATATTAGCTAAATAAGCCTTACTCTTTTTCTCTTCAATCTCTAATAAGTCTACTTCTTCGATTACCTTCTCTACCTGTTTTTTTATATTAGATAGTTCTGCTTTTATCTTATTTACCTCTTCTCTTGCATGTTCAACAATTTCTGTGATTTCATTTTTATTAATTTCAATTGAATTGATGGTCTCTTTCAGTATATCATTTATGCGTTCAACTTTTAATGAAAGGCTGTTCACTATTTACACCTCTTTATTCTATTTCCATTCTTGCTATGTCTTCCTTTTCCTTATCCGTTAATACATTGTGCAAATCTAAGAGGATCAACAACCTTTTTTCATCTACTTTGCCTACTCCTGTAATAAATCTTCTATCTACTTCTGAAATAATATCGGGAGTTGGATCTATCTGTTCGTCATCTAATCGTATGGTTTGAGATGCTTCATCTACTACAAATCCAACATCCCTATTATCAAAACTTATGACTATTATTCTTGTGTCCTTAGTTATTTCTGAATCAGCCAAATTAAACCGTTTTTTTAAATCGATTATAGGTATGACTTTCCCCCTATAATTTATTATTCCTTCTATAAAAGCTGGGGTGTTTGGAACGTTAATCGACTCTTCATAAGGGATTATTTCTTTAACATTCATAATATCTATCCCGAACTCCTCCTTATTTAAACTGAAGACCACATATTGTTTTTCTGCCATTACAAATTCCCTCCTTTTATTGACCTACAATAATATTCTACAAAAAACGTCTTTATCCTTCTTTTTTTTATATTTTAGGTAGAAAGTTTGAGATTATCTTTAATTTTAATCTCTAGTCTTTTCCCAATATCGTAATTAATTCTTTTACTATATCTTAAATATTTGGATAAATCTCCATCAAATCTTATATTCTGCCCAAATAAGATAAACTCAAAGAAATTCTTTATCCTATTTATAATAAAACTATCTTCATCAATTATATCATTTTCTACATAATCTGCCATTATTAAACTTAAAGCTTCTACGACTTTATTTTTGTCGAAATTTTTGAATGTCAATTTTGATATGTCCGTATCTTCCTCAATAAAATATTTTTCCTCGTTTCTTGCTTCTTTTAAAATCCTCTTAGTATATCCGATTACACATTCATCACCAATACAATTTCCACATATCCCCTCCCCAAGACAGATTTCCTCTATTTTTTCACCCATAATATTGCTTTTAATGTATAAGTGATTTGCCACTTTTTTTATAGGTGAGAGTTCCTCATGTTTTTTCTTGTGTATTAGCCTTCTTGTTAATATAAGATGAATAACAATTATCGAAATAAAATAAAGTCTTAGGTTATTTGAAGTCAATAGTTTTATCGGTAACCAATTATAAAGCTTTAGTGTCCCAAAGAAAATAAATACCATTGAAGAAATAATTTTCACTGAAATATCGGGCATCTTTTCTCCAATTTTACTCCCCACTAAAATTCCTAATCCGCTAGTAGCAATCATTCCTAATATGGTCCCTAATAAAATAACAAAAGAATGTTCAGCTCCCGCAGCTAATGTCAAAGCAGTAAGTTGAGTTTTGTCTCCTAATTCACCTATAAAAAATGCAAGGGCTACAGTAGTAATAGGACTAAATGCAGTCTTTCTATCTTCTTCTTCCAGTTTTTCATCATTAAGTGCTAATAGGCCAAATAAGACAAACATGAGTCCTGCAATTGATTGGATTAAATTCATAGGAACTACTTTGGATAAATAACTGCCTAATAATATAGCTAGTCCATGGTTTAAAAAAACTCCTATGCTGACTCCAATTAGCACATCTCTAACTCTGTACTTTGTTGCAAAAGTCATAGCTATTATCTGTGTCTTATCTCCCATTTCAGAAGCAAAGATCAATGCAAAAGCTTTTAATAACTCCTCAACCATATATTCTTCTCCTTCTCAATAAAATAATGTTTTATATAATTATAAGAAAGTAAGGCCATAAAAAAGACTTTTAGTTTAATAGAAACTTCTATTAAACTAAAAGTCAGCCCCTTTACCAATTAAAGCCACTCTTAATATGCGTCTGCTAGGTATTAATAATCGAGCCCATTTATAACAATAGCATTCATAATATCCTATATTATGTGCGTGAATTTACAAATGCCTGTTTGCCATTCTTTATGACTCTATCAGTATGATTTATTCCAAAATGGTATATTATATATTCTAAATTTGGGGCGTCAAAAACAACTATATCCGCCTTTTTCCCTACCTCTAAGCTGCCAATTTTATCTTCTAATTTTAATGAAGCAGCACCATTTATAGTTACTGCAGTTATTACCTCTTCAGGAGTCATTTTAAGTAGTAAGGATGCAAAACTCATAATAAGCTGCATGTTTTCAGTCGGGCAGCTTCCTGGATTGTAATCTGTGGATAAAGCTACTGCCACACCCCTTTCAATCATCTTCCTTGCTGGTGCATATTTGCCTGATTGGAGGTTAAAAGAAGTACCTGGAAGCAAATTAGCCAATATTCCCTTTTCAGCCATCATTTCAATCCCTTTTTCACTAGCAGCTACCAAGTGATCAGCAGAAACACAACCTATTTGAGCTGCTAACTCTGCTCCACCTAAAGGTTCAATCTCGTCAGCATGTATTTTGGGCAATAATCCATGTTTGATTCCAGCCTCTAATATTTCCTTTGATTCTTCTATAGAAAAGACTCCCTTTTCACAGAAAACATCACAAAATTTAGCTAATTGCCTTTCAGCTACTTCTGGAATCATTTCATTAATTATAATATCTATGAATTTTCTTGGCTCATCTTTGTATTCGATTGGTATGGCGTGAGCTCCCATAAAGGTGGAAACTACATCTACATGGTGCTCATCATTCAGTTTTTTCGCTACTTCCATCTGTTTAATTTCCGTATCAAAATCTTCTATTCCATAGCCACTTTTAGCTTCCACTGTAGTAACTCCAAAGGATAACATAACGTCTAAACTCTTTTTGGCCTTTTCATATAGCTCATCAAAGCTCGCTTTTCTAGTGGCCTTCATTGTACTATGAATGCCTCCGCCAGCTTCTAATATATCTAGGTATTTAGCCCCTTTTAATTTCATAGCTAATTCATTTTCACGAGAACCTCCGTGAACAAGGTGGGTATGAGAGTCTACTAATCCAGGGGTTATAGTTTTCCCTTTTCCATCTATTACAATAGTTTCTTCGGTAATCTCAATTTCCGGTGGTAACTCTCCTTCTCCTACATAAATGATCTTATCTTCTTTAGTAGCCAGTATGCCATTTTTTATAAGTCCAATTTCCTTCATTTCATTTCCTTTTCTGGCCCTATTAGGTCCTTTTAGCGTAATTAAATTATCTATACTTTTAATGACAATATCAGCTTTCATTTTATCACCCTACTCAAAAATTCTTTTCTCAAGAATTTGACTGGAATCAAAATTCTCCAACCTTAAATAATAATCAGCCACATCTACTAAAGCCTGCATAGGCACTAATCCGATTATTTCGCTACCAATTACATTTACCCCATACCTTCTAGCTTCTCTTTCTATGGTATCAAATACTCTAAATAATGATGTTTTAGTATAATCCACCATATTCATGGAAACTTGAACTATGCCTCTTTCTTTTATTTCAAGACCAATTGCTTTGCAATATGTGAAACCCCCAGTTCTAGCTCTTACTACAGTTGCAATTTTTTTAGCAATTTCTAAATTATCAGTTCCTAAATTCACGTTAAATGCAATCAATGGAGGCCTTGCTCCAACTGCTGTAACTCCAGCCTTTTCATTTAAATTTTTTGGTCCAAAATCTGGTTCCCATTCTTTTTGTTTTAATTTCTCGGCCATCCCTTCGTATTGACCTTTTCTAATGTCAGCTAAATTTTCCCTTTCTTTAACCCTGGCAGACCTTTCATATAAGAAAACAGGTATATTTAACTCCTCTCCTATTCTTTTGCCTAGTTGTATGGAATATTCCACGCATTCTTCCATAGTTACATCGGATATGGGTATTAAGGGTATAACATCAGTTGCTCCCATTCTAGGATGTCCACCACTATGATATCTCATATCAATTAAATCTGCTGCCACTTTACATGCATTAAATGCTGCTAAAATAACCTTTTCTGGTTCCCCAACAAAGGTTACTACCGTACGATTATGGTCCTTATCCATTGAATAATCTAATAATTTGACTTCATCCACTTTCCTTATCTCTTCCACAATTTTCTCAATTGTTTCTTTATTCCTTCCTTCACTAAAATTAGGTACACATTGTACTAATCTCGCCATAAACATCCCCTCTCTATTTGTTTATATTTTATCATAAACTCCAGAATATTTGTACATAGTTGCAATTCTAATATTTTTGTCCATACTCAAATATATTATATGTTATTTCCCTTCTTTTTCCTAGGCTTTATTTATTTAATATATTGCCTAATCGTCTTTTCATACATTAAAGAGTGAAAGCAAAAACCACAGTTACCCTCTGTGGTTTTTAATACCTCACAAACTCATGATATTTTATTGGAGTATATACTCTTTTTCCCATAACCTCATGGCTTTTCATAAGAGCAATATTATGTAGGGTAAATGATCTTCCCAACTTATGTTCAATGCTTTCTGATAATTCATTGAAAGGAATATTAGATTTTACCTTTCTTCCTAAAGTTATATGAGGAGTGAATTCCCTTTTCTCCATAACAAAGCCTATCTCATTCATCTTTCTTTCCATCATGTCGTAAACTCGATGTAATTTCTCTACCGCTCCTTTAATTCCTAACCAAAGTACTCCATATTCTTCGCCTTTTTTATTAAAATAACCTAATTCCCCTAAGATTAAGGATATGGGTGAATTACTATAAGCAACATATTTGATCGCTTTGTCTATACAACCTACTTTATCTTCATCAATATTGCCCAAAAATTTTAGAGTAATATGGAAATTGGGCTGAGGTACCCAACTTCCCTTTTTTGAGCTTAATTTAAGTATTTTTTGAATTTCGCATAGTTCCTTTTTTAAACCCACATCAAAATCCAATCCAATAAAAGCTCTCATAAATTACACCACCATTATATTTTCTTACAGCTTTCTCTTTTCATAATGCGGATTGGAAGATAAATATGGTCCTTTTCCTTTTCCTCACTTTTTAAATTTTTAATAATCCTTCGAATTGCAACAGCACCAATGTCATAATAAGGTTCCTTTACAGTAGTAAGCCTTGGTCTATATATGGAGGCCATTTTGGTATCTCCATAACCGCTAACGGAAATATCTTCTGGAACTTTAATTCCATTATCATAACAATAATTGATAAATCCTATGGCTAACTCATCTTGACAACAAAATACTGCAGTAATATTATTCTCTTTAACTATTTCCATTACCTTATCGCCCATCTTATACCCATCTTCAGGTTTAAACCCCTTAACTGAATATATAAACTCCTCAGCTTTATCAACATCACTTATAGCTTTTTTATAACCATCTATTTTGAATCTCTCTAAAGAAGCTTTATTATCTTCATTGCTTGTAACATATAGTATATTTCTATGCCCTAGATTTACTAAGTATTTAGTCATCTCTTGAGATGCTTCAAAGTTATTAATGGTTACAGTTGGCATGTCTTGACTATCATAATATCTATTTAGATATACAAAAGGTATTTTCAAGCCTTTAATTTCTTCTATTACACTTTGTTTATCATTTTCAGACACTAATATTATGCCTTCTACCTGTTTACTCATTAACAACTGAGCAAACTTCTTTTCAGTATCTGGATTACCATAACTACTTGACAAAACTATGTCGTATTTGTACATCCTTCCAATTTCCTCTATTCCTCTAATCATTTCAGCTATATATGAATTTCCTATATCCGTAACAATTACTCCAATTAAATTTGATTTTCTCGTAACAAGGCTCCTTGCTACTTCATTAGGTTTATAGCCTAATTGTTCTATAGCATCTAATACCCTTTTCCTAGCTTCTAAACTAACCGGTTTAGAATTATTAATAACTCTTGATACAGTAGATATTGAAACGTTTGCTAATTTTGCTACATCTTTTATAGTTACAGACATTTCTACACCTCCCCGCTTTAAACTGATTAGAATTTTTTCATATTATATCACATTTAACCCTAAATTAGTACCCAAGGTTTATATTATGTTTCCAATATTGTGGAAAAAATATCGCATAATGCTTTAGCTAAATTATAGTTATTATAATCGAATTCTTTTTCTTTTATTGGAACTGTGATATAGACTAAAGCCTTAATCTGGTTATTAGAAATTAAAGGTATAGCAATTACCGATTGCCAATCTGGCATATTTAAATTTAAATTCTTTTCGCTAATACTCTCCCAATCAATTAAAAATTCTCCTTCTCCTTTATGTAAAATTTTCTCTACAATGTTTTCGTTTATAAAGTCAGGTTCTACCCATCTTAAGTTCAATCTAGATCTGGCATAAGAATTCACGATTTTCTTATTACTATCATCAAATTCAATTAAAGCACATTTCTCAGCTTCCAGTACTTCTATTACTCTTCCTAAAAAAGCAAACACTTTTTCAGTATAATTAATATTTTCATTAGCAATTTGTATAACATCGAGAATCGCCAATATATTTTTTTGGTCTTTATTTGCATTTCCGGTAAGAATACCTGCCAGCCGGTCACCTCTATTTAATGAGTTTGCCAAATCTGTATCCCACATTATTACCCGGTTTTTTCCTCTTTCCTTTGCACAATACAAAGCTTGGTCTGCTTTTTCTATTAGTTCTTCTTTAAACTGGCTATGGAAAGGAAACATAGATATTCCGATACTCAATGTTACAGGTCCTTTAACGTTATGAAATTTAATTTCCTCAACGTTTCTTCTAATCTTTTCACTAATATTTTTAGCTTCATCTCCCAAAACATTTCTAAGTATTATGATAAACTCTTCTCCACCGTATCTGGCAACTAAGTCAGTACTTCTAACGCTGTTGATTAGAGTTTCCCCTATTATGCTTAGGATTTCATCACCTTTCCTATGACCATAGGTATCGTTTATATCCTTAAAACCATCCAAATCAAGCATTAAAACTGCAAAAGATTCATCGTTATGATTTGCTTCCATTAAAATCTTATTGAATTCATTTTCGTAATACTTTCTTGTATAAGTACCCGTCAATTTATCTATATTTGAAAGGATTTTTAACTTGTAATTTTCAATATTTATAAATAATATCTTAGTCAAAGCTCCAACTAAATTCTGTCTTTCTATGTCGAATCTGTTAAATACCCTATCTGTTTCTAAATAAACATAACCCTCTACTCTCCGATACTTACCTATATCTTTTTTTCTTCTTTCTACGCTAGGCATATTTAGTTCAACTAATGGTACAAATATGGGGACGCATATAATTGCCCTTGTATCCTTAAGCAAAAATTCCCGATGGAGGCCAATAATATTATTCCCGAGATTGCTGCTTATAAGTATTCCATTATCATACCTGCCAGACAATGCGAGTAAATTCTCATTTGCCTTCCATGCTTCTATGTCCTTTTCACCAATACCAATAATAGGAATAAACTCATTTTTTTCATCATCGTAAATTAGAATAAACCCCCTTTGAGCTAAAGTCTCCTTGGATAAGTATTGCAATATTAAATATAGATTATGTTTATAATCGTTTGTCAAACTATTTATTAAATCTTCAATTGTACGGATATGTTTAATATTTTCATAGAGACAATTCAATTTAATAATATTATCAAATTGTGCATCGTCTATAAAATTGAATATGATGTTATAATCAAAATATTGGTCTACAGGTTCTTCAGATTTCAATTGGTCTATTTGCACAAATTCAACTCTTCTGTTACAGATATTATATATGGCTTCTGCTAGCATAAATTTTATCTTGTCAACTCCATGATTTTTTATAAAGCTTATCTGTAAACTTTTTGAATGTATTTTTTTTACTATGCCATATATTAAATCTAAGGACTCAAGAAGATAATTAATGGCTTGATAGTACTTTTCTTCTTTCACTAAGTTTGATCCTATTATTATATTTACTAGAATATTTAGATGAATAAAATTATGGGACTTAATCATCTTATCTAGTTCTTCTAAATGGTTGTTTTGGTACTTATGTCGACTAGCACTATATATTAATATCTTCCTTAAATATTCTAAAATTGGTGAAGATATTGTCTTCCTCAATTCTGCATCTTCATTGATTATATCCATTATATAATCATAATCTTTCTCCAATAAGGTTATAATTCCCAATTGTAAAAGGGCAATTCTTCTCTGAAATATTAATTTGCTATTCCTAAGCTCCCTTCGTATAAGCTCAATAGCATTTTTATCATACTTTCTCGTTTTTAAATATTTAGCTAATATAACTCTGGTCTTTGACATTAAATATTCAATATTATTATAATCCTTAGAAAGTTCCATAGCCTTTTTTGAATAATCTAATGATTTATCCCATTCACCAAAAGTAAAATAAAATTCCCCTAAAAAATTGAAGTACTGCCCGATTAATTCAAAACTAAAATTTGAATCTTCAACATAACTTTCCTTTAAAATCGAATAGCAATTATAACTGTATTCATAATCCCCGGTAGCTAAATATATCAATCCCAAATTAACGTTTGTCAAAAAAACTAGATTATTATCCTTAATTTCCATGGCAATGGTTCTAGCTTCTTCTAAATATTTTTTTGCTTTATTAAAATTCCCTATATTACAATATAATTCGCCTATATTATTGAGAAACACTAATCTTAGATTTAACAAGCCAAATTTCTCTATGATTTTTAGGCCTTCTTGGTAATAGCTCATGGCTTTCTCATATTTGCCTCTTTGAATATATATGTTTGCAATATTATTGATAGGCTTAGTAGAATTGATTAATTGATCTGTATTTTTGAAATATTCTATACTTTTATTATAAAATTTAATGGCTTCATCCATGTTACCATTAAAGTACTCCAATAACCCCCTCAAATTATAGATATCCCCAAGCACTTCATCCATTCCATTTTTAATGGCATAGTTTAGTAGTTTTTCTATACTCCTCTCTGCTTCTTCCAATTTACCTAGATTTAGCATACATTTAGTGTACAATATACCTGATTTAGCTAATCCCAATGGAAAAGCATTTTTTTCCGAAATAGTTCTAATCTCTTTAGTAATGACTAATATTTCATCTATCATATTCCTGTTTAAATAGATTTCACAAACACCTAATTTGCCAAATACAGTATATTTATAATTGTTAAGTTCTTTAGATTTCTCTATTAATTTACTATAAATCTTCAAAGCTTTATCATTTTCACCCTTTAGGTAATAGATATTACCTAAAGACTCTAAAATCTCTAAAATATATTTGGAATCTACATGCTTTGCTATTTCATAAGCTTCCTCCCAAAGGTATTGAGATTGGCTACTCATTATATTTTCTTCTTTTCTTGCTTCTTCTAATATGTGTTCCAAGGCCTTTTCCGTTTGATCGGAAGATATTAAATGATGAACAAGTTCTTCCATAATTGGTTTATAATTATCCTTATAATATTCTTCTAATAGCTCCGCTAATCGCCTATGAAGTTTAACTCTTTCTTCTATAGGCATCCTATAATATATAAGCCTTTTTAATTGAACATTATTAATACAGTAGCTATATCCCCAGTCTGATACCCTTTCTTCTAAAAGCCCCATTCTAATCAATTCATTTATCTTAGCAGAAAGCGGCATTTTATCTTCGTCTATTAACATGGAAAGGATAGCTTTTGGAATGGAGTCATTGTAAGCAGAAACTATATTCATTATATCCATGTATTCTTCCTCAATTAAAGTAATTTGGTTCTTTAAAACTTGGTCCATGTTGGTGGTAAAATACAAATCAGAATATTTTTGTGTTTTTAATTCCCAAAAACCATTTTCATTTACAAAAAGTTCTCCAGTTGCATATAAATCCTTTAAAATATACTCTATATGCCTTGGATTTCCACCGCTTTCCCTTAAAACTACTGCTGAAAACATTAAGGGTTTGTAATTCATTCCTAAAACTGATTGAATGAATTCTCCAATTTCAGTTAAACTTAAATTGGAAATTTTTATAGATTCTACTAACTTGTCACTTAATAAATCATTAAAAATCCTTTCCTTTAATGTGCCTATAGGTATTCGCTTTTCATTATAGGAGGCAATTAAAACTAAATTAGACTCCTCCATATTTTTGATGATAAAGTTAAATAGATGCAAAAACTCAACGCTCCCATCGTCAATATTATCCAAAATAATATATGTAAGCTTGTCCTTAGTCAGCTCCTCTAAATAATTGGTTATCCTGTCAAATAACCTAAGTCTATTTCTATCCTCACCCATATCGTATATAACGTCATTATTTACAATATATTTTAACTCCGGTAATACTTTAACAAGCTCTCTCCCATACTTGTTTAATATATAAACAGGAGCATCCTTTATCGTTTGCCTCAATATATTAGTTGCTGCTTTCAGTCCATGCTGAACACTCTGATTTATTTCTAAATAATATACTTCCCTTCCTCTCATTCTCAACTGGTAGGAAATTTCATTTAAAAAACGAGTCTTCCCTACCCCTAAATCTCCATTTACTAGTACAGCCCTTTTAAAATCCGTATGGGTTACAAGGTTTTTGTCTATTTCCAATATTCTATTTATTTCCTTTTCCCTTCCGATTATTCTAATATCAAAATTAAGAACGTTTCTTTCCTTAATTAGGTCGAACTCATATTCAATTCCAAATAAATCCTTTACATCGTTAATTATATCCCTTAAAGTTATTTCCCTTTCCATTGGGTCGGTTTTTGTTAATACTCTAATAGTATGCACTAAATAATCCCGTTGCTCTTTATCCATCTGGAGACCATCCATAAATCGAATATCGGAATTAATGGAATAATAGTCTTCCGATAATAGGTACAAAATCAGCATTCCAAGCGAATACTTATCTGAATTATAACTGACAATTTCTTCTTGTTCCAACAAAACTTCTGGAGCTATAAAGTACCTAGTTAAATCACTATAGCTTCTATTTATTACATTTTCATATATATTAGTTAAATCCATAGCTTTAATCTGGTCATTTTCTAACAAGAATATATTGGAAGGGCTAAGGTGTTTATACACTATACCTCTGTAATGTAGAAAATCTAGCAAATTACATAGCTGTAATATGATCCTTAACTTTTCATCTAAATTTAATTTATCATGTACCGTCACTAGAGTAGGACTGTTTGTGTATTCAGTTGTTGAATAATACCTTTTTATATTAATCTTTTTTCTATCTATGGTTTTTATTATAGAAAACTGTTCGCTGGATAACAAGTTATCGTGTCGAATATGGGTAAAATTAATAAAATTATTGATCAAATATTCTATGACTTTGCCTTGTCTGCTTATATCATATAATTTCATAAAAAGTTGTTTCTCATCATTCCAAAAATCTGTTACCTCATATATGGTATTATAAACACTCTCCTCAATGACCCTAATTACTTTGTATCTATTATCAATTAACTTCATCATTATTTCCCCTTTATACAAGCATCATCATCTTTAATCGCATCATACAAGGATTCTAATAACTTACTAAGCGATTTTTTTTCCTCCTCTGTAAAGCTTGCCATCTTTGCATTTAAAAAATCAATTCTCTTCTCCAATACCTGTTTAACGATATCGTGACCTTTTGGCAATACCTCTATTCTAACTACTCTTCGGTCCTTTTCGTCCTTTTTCCTAATAACCAGTTCATTTTTCTCCATTCTATCTA
This sequence comes from Tepidimicrobium xylanilyticum, assembly GCF_900106765.1. Taxonomy (NCBI): domain Bacteria; kingdom Bacillati; phylum Bacillota; class Tissierellia; order Tissierellales; family Tepidimicrobiaceae; genus Tepidimicrobium; species Tepidimicrobium xylanilyticum. The sequence continues at coordinate 122,093 of NZ_FNNG01000008.1, read as the reverse complement.
CCAAATCGGTTATTGTACTACAAGCCAAAGCCATTTTTTCACTTAATTCCCCAATAGTCATTTCTTCATTATTTATAAGTATTTGTAACGCAGTAAATTGAGGAATTGTGGTATTATAGTCCTTTAGTATTTCTCTACCTTTTAAACGTATAATTCTATCAATTCTTCTTAAATACCTTTCTATATTTACCACACTATCGTAACCATTATTTTCCTTCAAAATTTCACCTCCATCTATCCTCCCCTTATATTAGCTGGGTACAATAATTTCAAAGCCTTCAGGCACAACCTCAAATACAGCTGGTAGTTTACCTCCACATTCTCCATCTATATCTATTATTACATCTTCCTCCGCATCTATCCATATCCTTTTAGATTTAAAATATACTACATTTGGATGATAAACATGTTCTCCTCTGAATATGTTTATAAATATCTGGGCTAAATCTTGAACTTCTGATTTTTTGATTATGACTACATCCAAATAGCCATCCGATACATTTGCATCTGGCGCTAACCTTTTAAAACCACCTATGGATGCGCTATTAGATATTAAAAATAACAATACATCTTCCTCTTCGGAATACTCTTCACTTTCAAATCTTGCCCTAATGGGTTTAAATTTCTGTTTAGGTATTTCTTTTAATCCTTCTATATAATAAGCCATCCTCCCAAAGATAGCCTTTGCTTCCGGAGGCACTTGGTAGGCTACATTGGTTAATAAGCCTCCAGCAGCTACATTTATGAAATACTCATCATTAACTCTTCCTAAGTCAACTATCTTTGTTTTTCTATTCTTTATCATGGTAAAAAAATCATCTATATTCTTTGGCAAATCCATATAAGTAGCAAAATCATTTACCGTACCTGCAGATAGAATTGCTACAGGAACCTTCCTATTGGATTTTGCAATCCCCTTTGCCACTTCGTTTACCGTACCATCTCCACCACAGACTACGATTAGATCCCAATCCTCACTACAGGTCTTAATAGTTTCATCCATTGCATCATCTTTCGTCTTTGTATTGAATTTCCCCACTACATAACCATCGTTTATTAGTAGATTACATAGATAATCTACCCTCTTTTGAATAATCTGTCTTCCAGATGAAGGATTACAGATGATTTTTACCTTCTCCATCCCATATCAACCTCTCCAATTTCAATATTAACAATATTTAATAACCCAATTGTCTACTATATATAATATATCAACAACACCCCTGTAATCAATACCAATCTAGTTTATCCAATTAATAGCTATTTAAAAGAGAACCCGACTGGGTTCTCAAACATAACTACCTATTTTTAAATGCATTTTTTATTATATCTATAATTTCCATGACAAGCTCTATGTAATCAGTAATATTCTTTAAATTGTTTTTAAAAGTAGTGGCAGTCCCAGTTATACTCTCGCCTACTGCTTCTATTGTATCAGATATTACATCACTGGTGGTATCTATTTTTTCGGAAATAGAGTTAATATTTGTAACTACTTCTGTCAATTCAGGGCTGGTTTTTTCTAATAGAACCTTAGATTCCTCTAATATACAATTAATATTCTCAGATATATGAGGTAATTGCTTTAGAACCCTGTCCACTTCTTTTTCATTCTTTTCCGCCAACCTTCTTACTTGGGATACTAGGTTATTAGCATTCTTTAAAAATACTACTAAATAACCTAGTACCCCTATCCCTAATAGAAATAATATAAACTTTAACAACTCTTCAATAGTAATAGGAGTAGTCATGGGAATCACCTATTGCCTTTCATTTTCTTCTTCAGTTTCTTGATCTTTTTCAACATTATTGGATTTATACTTCTCTATTTCTACCTCAAACATATCCCTTTCTTTAAATTCTCTTAACTTCTCTTTCACATCCTCTTTCACTTTTTCTTCTACATCCTTTAAAGTAGCAACAGATTCCTTTATAGAAGTTTTAATATTCTCGGTTTTTTCCTTTGTCTTATCAGCAATATCTTTTCTAGTTTCTTTTCCTGATTTAGGAGCAAATAGAAGACCAGCAATTGCACCAATAGCAGTGCCCAGGGCAAATTTCTTAGCAGTATCTACCTTTTTCCTTCTTTCCGCTTCTCTTTTTCTTTCATTTAATAAATCCATCAATCTCATAATATCTCCCCTTTACATGATTATTTGAATATATATTACCCTAAAAATGGTATATTAATCAACTTATACATTAGTGGATTTAGGGGATTAGTTTATTTTCTATCCAGCTTTTTTAACATTTCCTGAAGTTTTTTTGCTTGATATCCCGACTCCTCAGCAAAACTTCTAAATAAATCTGCCACTTCAGCATCTTGGACGTTTTTTGCATACATCTCATAATCCCTAACCATTTCCTGTGCATCAAGTATTTTTTTCTTCAATACTTCTTTAGTATTTAATTCCATTCCTATCCTCCCTTCTTCATTAATATAATATCCCATACTAAATATTTTAGAATTGGGTAAAAAGAGTATAGATTTAGTATAGGCTAATATGCATTTTTTTTATACTTTAAAAATATTTTTTTTGTTTTATAATTATAGGTATAGCGATTATTTTGAGTATCGAAATTTTAATGGCAGGGGGAATCAAATGAAAGCTTTTAAACCTTTAGAGGATTTCTTTATACAGAATAAGTGGTATTATATCTTCGGTATAATATGGCTTCTTATTATCGATGCTATACAGCTTATAGTTCCTCAAATACTTAGAACTGCCACAAACCTCCTTCAAGAAGGAAAGTTAACCTTTAGTGGCATATTAAAATACGGATTATATATCATATTGACCGGATTAGGTATTGCTATAGGTAGGTACTTCTGGCGAAACTATATTATTGGAACTTCGAGAAAACTAGAATACCATTTAAGGAAAAAACTATTTGGTCATTTATTGACTTTATCTCCCAACTTCTTTCACACACAAAAAACAGGAGATCTTATGGCCCATGCCACCAATGACATAAACGCTATCCGGCATGCTTTGGGAATGGGTATAATCATGTTTGTAGATTCTATTTTTATAACCATTTTAGCTATAGTTATGATGATTAGAACTACCAACTTAAGGTTAACCATAATAGCTCTGTTTACTCTACCTTTTATCACCATAATGGTAAGAAGATTCGGAAAAGTAATACACAATAGATTTCGTACAGTTCAGGAAGCTTTCTCACAATTAACGGATGTAACTCAAGAAAGTTTTGCGGGAATTCGCGTTATAAAATCCTTTGTACAGGAAGATTTAGTTATAGAGAACTTTAACAAAGTAAATGAAAATAATTTAGAAAAAAATCTGAAATTAGTAAAAATTTCAGGTGTTTTTCACCCTTTAATCAACTTTATCTCATCTATCAGTTTCTTTATAATAATAATTTATGGAGGCAGATTGGTAATATTGGATATTATCTCATTAGGAGATTTCATAGCCTTTAATAATTATCTAAATCTATTAGTATGGCCTATGATGGCTATGGGATGGGTAATAAATTTGCTTCAAAGGGGTATTGCTTCAATGGAAAGAATTAATGCCTTATTAGAGGAAAAACCAGAAATTGTGGATTCGGATAATGCTATTGAATTAAATTCCATGAAAGGTAAAATCGAATTTAAAAACGTCAGCTTTAAATACCCTACTAAGGAAAATTATGCACTAGAAGACATAAATTTTACGATAGAAGAAGGACAGACATTAGCTATAGTGGGTAAAACTGGTAGTGGTAAAACTACAATAGTAAACTTACTACTGCGCCTTTATGATATTAAAGAAGGTAGTATTTTAATAGATGATGTTAATATAAAAAATATTGATTTAAAGTCTCTTCGTGAGAATATAAGCTATGTACCTCAAGATAATTTCTTGTTTTCTACTTCCATAAGGGAAAATATAGGCTTTGCCTTCGATGAACCAATAGATGATGAGACTATGATACAATCCTCTAAATTAGCTCAAGTATATGATAATATAATAGCTTTCCCCAATAAATTTGAAACTGTTCTGGGGGAAAGAGGTGTAACCTTATCAGGAGGTCAAAAACAAAGGGTGTCGATAGCTAGGGCTTTAGCAAAAGATTCTCCAGTTCTAATATTAGATGATAGCCTTTCTGCAGTGGATACGGAAACGGAAGAGAAAATATTAAATGGATTAAAGAACATTGTTAAGAGAAAAACTACTATAATTATAAGCCACCGAATTTCCACCGTTAAAGATGCAGATCACATTATAGTATTAGATGAGGGACGGATTGTAGAACGTGGTACACATGAAAGTCTTTTAGAATTAAATGGGTTATACAGGTATTTATATGAAAAGCAACTTTTAGAAGAAAAAATTTCTTAAGAACCACTGGAGGGATATTATGAGTAATAATCTAAACGAAGAGATAATTGTAGGAAAAGCCTATGATTCAAAGCTGATGAAAAGATTGTTAAAATATGCTAAGCCCTATTGGCATCTATTAGCTTTAACAATCATGTTGATGATGATGATAACTGGTTTAGAGCTTATTAGACCCTATCTTATAAAGATAAGCATAGATGATTATATAAATGGCTACAAAAAACCCATGTATGAAATAGAGATATCTGACCCCTATAATGGAACTATTTACAACGGAAAAAAATATGTTCGAATCGATAGTTTAAGAGAAGAAGAAAAAGAAAAATTAAAAGATAATACAATAAGGACAATAATCAAAAAAGGAGGCCAATACTATCTAGTAAATTTAGAAGAAGATAGTAGTGAAGGTATATTATTATCAAAAGCTGATTACCAAAATTTTAGAAAAGAAGATGTAGACGGCCTTACTAAAATAGGATTTATATTTCTAACCACAATCGCTATAGCTTTTTTATTCGACTACTTGCAAGTCTATGTGCTTAACTATGCCAGCCAAAAAATAATTTTTAATATAAGGCAAGAAATTTTTTCTCACATACAAAGCTTGTCTATATCTTATTTTGATAAAAATCCAGTAGGACGGTTGGTTACTAGGGTTACCAATGATACTGAAAACTTAAATGAAATGTATACTGGCGTATTGGTTAATTTATTTAAGGATATATTTATACTAGTAGGAATCATGTTGATCATGATTACCATGAATTTTAGATTGGCATTGGTATCATTTGCTTTAATACCTATAATACTTATGATCTCCATAGTTTTTAGAAAAAAAGTTAGAGAAGTATACAGGTTAGGTAGGGTTCAATTAGCTAAAATTAATTCCACCTTAAATGAAAATATCGTTGGCATGAAGACTATCCAAATTTTTAATAAAGAGAAGAAGATTTTTAACCAGTTTGACCAAATCAATAGGGACTATTTAAATACATCAATAAGAGAGGTTAAATTATACTCTATTTTTAGGCCTTCCATTGAAGTAATTAGGTCGTTAGGATTGGCATTACTCCTATATTATGGAGGATACCAAGTTCTATCTGGAGTTATAGAATTTGGTGTTTTATACGCTTTCGTTGAATATTTGCAAAGATTTTTCCAACCTATTTTAGATATTACTGAAAAATATAATATACTTCAATCTGCCATGGCATCCAGTGAAAGGATATTCGCTGTTTTAGATGAAGACACTAAAATAGCAAATCCAAAGAATCCTGTACCACTCACTCAATGTAAAGGTAAAATAGAGTTCAAAAACGTGTGGTTTGCTTATGAAGAGGAAAACTGGGTACTAAAGAATATTAGCTTTACAATTAATCCTGGAGAAACGGTGGCATTCGTTGGTGCCACTGGCGCAGGTAAAACTTCTATAATAAATTTAATTACCAGATTCTATGATATTCAAAGGGGAGAAATATTGATTGACGGAGTCAATATAAAAGATTATGATAAATATGAGTTGAGAAGGAATATTGGCGTAGTACTACAGGATGTCTTTTTATTTTCTGGGACTATTAAAGACAACATAAGGCTTAATAATGAACATATTAAAGACGATGAAATAATTAAGATATCAAAATACGTCAATGCCCATCATTTTATTCAAAAACTACCTCAACAATATGAAGAACCTGTTATGGAAAGGGGTTCAACTCTTTCCGCAGGAGAAAGGCAATTACTAGCCTTTGCCAGAACTTTAGCTTTTAACCCAAGCATATTGATTTTAGATGAAGCAACTGCTAATATCGATACTGAAACGGAATTGTTAATTCAAGATGCTTTGGCTAAGCTTATTAAGGGTAGAACCACCATTGCTGTGGCCCACAGATTATCAACTATACAAAATGCAGATAAGATTATAGTCCTTAAAGATGGGTCTATAGTTGAAATGGGGAACCATCAAGAACTATTAGAAAAAGAAGGTATTTATTACGACCTTTACAGATTACAGTTTAAAGAGGATTTCTTTGCATAATTTTATATGCTAATAAATACAAAAGACAGGAGTGTTGGCAATGTATGATTTTCACATTCATAGCGATTTTTCCATAGATTGCAACTGTTTGATGGAAGAAATGGTATTAGCTGCAATTGATAAGAATTTAAAAAGTATATGCTTTACAGATCATATGGATTTAGATGTATCTGCTGATGGCATCGACATCACATTTAGGCCTAAAGATTATTTTAGAAGGTTTAATCAGGTTAAATACAAATATATGGATAAAATAGAAGTATTAGCTGGGGTAGAGATAGGGATGCAACCCCATCTTAGCAATAAATACAATGAAATTATTTCTGAAAATCCTTTCGATTTTGTTATTATGTCTCTTCATAGTATTGATAGATTGGATATTCATATGAGTAATTTTACCCATAACAAAGAGCCTATTGAAGCCTTAAAAACCTATTATGATCATCTATATCAATGTGTTAATTATTTCGATAATTACGATGTAGTTGGACACATTGATTACATTGACAGATATTTTGAAGATCCTTCTAAGATACCTGATTTCAAAGAATATTATGATCCTGTGAAAAGAGTTTTAGAATTGATAATATATAAGGGAAAAGGCATTGAAGTAAATACATCTGGAATCAAATATGGCTTAAATCACTATCACCCAAAAGTGGAAATATTGAAACTGTATAAAGAATTGGGAGGTGAAATTATCACCATTGGATCTGATGCCCATTATCCAGAATATATTGGATTTGAATACAAGAAAGCTGAAAAACTATTAAGAAATTTAGATTTTAAATATATCCATATTTTCAAGGAAAGAAAAAAATATCCAATACATATATGCTAAAGTTTTTTTCGCTCAATGGAATAGTTTTCTTCGAATCCACAATCTAAACATTGGTAAGTATGGATGCACCTTTCCCTTTCCACTCCATCAATCCTGTGAGTTATATCGTCTAGTAAATAAGGACTATAATCATCCATAATATTTACTAAAGGTCCTTTATCAACCATTTTTGAATTACACTGGGTACAGCTAAATTCTATATTATATAGTCCATTGCATAGGGGACAAACTAAGTCCACATAAATTCCTCCTAACCATTTGAATTTAATTATATTATTGGCAAAATAGTTTTAAATATACGAAAAGTCCCTTAGGACAATTGTCCTAAGGGACTTTGATTCCGCGGTGCCGTCTTTCCAAGTAATTCACACCCGCCTCTCACAAGGTGGGTGCCCTGCCAACAGCTTCAAGCTTCCTTCTAAAGAAGGCTTGCTCTAGACTGCTGAACCCGAACTCCCTTATCTACTACGTCGGTTGAATTATTTGGACTAACGCACACCGTAGAATTATTATCTTGTATTTATATTATAACTGCTAGACCCATATTCTGCAAGTAACTAACAAAATTAAATTATGGCAAATCAACCAATATTTCATTTAATTCTTCTTCATCTAAGGATTCTTTCATTACTAGTTTGTCTGCTATCATGTTCAAATATACCCTGTTTTTATTTAACAATTCTACCGTTTCTCTATATAAATTTCCCAACATATCTCTGGCTCTTTCAATTAAAGAAATGTCATTATTTAAATTGCTATTTAAAATTACATCATAGCTTAACAAACCCAACTGTTCATCCATTCCATAGGATCCAATCATCGCCAATATCATTTTTGTTGCCTTTTGTAGGTCAGAGGAAGCTCCTGTAGTTACATAATCCTTTCCAAATATAATCTCCTCAGCTGCTCTCCCCCCCAAAGCAATCATTATATTGTCTACAATATCCTTTTTCGTTTGATACATCTTATCCGATGGAATGTTTAGGCTAAATCCCCCCACACCCTTTGTACTTGGTATGATGCTGACCTTTGTAACTCGATGGGAGTCGGAGATTAATTTAGCTACCAAAGCATGTCCAGCTTCATGGTATGCAGTAATCCTCTTATCCTCTACTGAAATGCTAGCTCTATCCTTCTTTTCCTCTCCAACTAATACCTTAAAATATGCCTTATTTATATGGTTCATGGTAATTCGTTTATCTCTATCCTTTGCAGCTATCATGGCCGATTCATTCATTAAATTTTCTAGTTTTGCACCACTAAAATAGACTGTCTCTAAAGCAACTTTTCTTAAATCTACATCTTCTGATAAAGGTTTATTTCTGCTGTGAAGCTCTAAAATTTTTAATCTAGCATTAACATCTGGCAATCCCACTTCTATTTGTCTATCGAATCTACCAGGTCGTAGTAAAGCCTCATCTAGGGTATCAATTCTATTAGTAGCTGCTAACACGATTATACCTTCATTCCCTTTAAATCCTGACATTTCAGTTAACAGAGCATTTAATGTTCTATCTCCTTCCTCACTACTACTTTGGGAATTGACTCCCTTTCTTTTCTTGCCTAGAGCATCTATTTCGTCAATAAAGATAACCGATTTACCCTTTTCCTTCGCTATTTTAAATAATTGTCTAATCCTACTTGCTCCCAAACCAGCATAGACTTGTACAAAGTCAGACCCGGATACTGCATAAAAAGGAACCTTGGCCTCATTAGCTAAAGCTTTTGCTAATAGTGTTTTCCCAGTTCCGGGCGGCCCATATAATAGTACTCCTCTAGGTAGTCTGGCTCCGTAATTAAGGTATTTTTCAGGTTCCCTAATAAAGTCCACCAGTTCCTTTAAAGACTCTTTAGCTTCCTCGTTGCCAGCCACATCATCGAAAGTCACATTATCTTCAGGAGAGGTTTCTGCATCAATATTGGACATGGTAGCCATTTCTTTTTCTGCTTGCTTGGAACTATTTTTTATTAGAAATGCTACTCCTCCTATTGCAGTAACGATTAGGAGAAAGCTAATTCCCTGATTTAGTGGTCCACTCCCCTCTTCTATTACCTTTACATCTCTTAGTAGTAAATATTCCTTAAAATCTTCCCTCCTCGGATTATCGGTAATAAATTTACTTCCGTCTTTCAATATTCCTGTTAATTTATCTGAACTATCAAGTTTTACTTCTTCCACTAAATTAACTTCGACAAGATCGATAAACTGATTATAGGCTATTTTTCTATGTTCGGAACTACTATTTATATAAAAATATATACTTGCAATTAAAATAATGGATATGGCCAAAGCTAATAATAGTTTTATTCTCCCCTTTTCTTTCATTAAATTTCCTCCTCGGTTTACATAATACTATAAAAATTATACCACCATAACCCCCCTTTGTCCATTTCATATATTTGGTAACAAAATAGGACTCCTTCTGAATCAACAGAGGAATCCTACTTACTTATCTATTTATGATCTTTTTTTAAAGCTAACAATATTTTGTCCAATTTTTCCAATTGTTCTTCATTTAATAATTGTCTTATACTATCCAATTTTTCAAATATAGCCTCGTACTCCTCAGGACTCATTTTAGCCTCCATCTCCTCATTAACCCTTATTATTTCAACAAATATATCCTCTTCCGATCTATTGGCATAGGTGTTTGCAAGACTTTCAATTAGCTCTATTTGCTCTTCTGTTGGTTGAAAATCTTTCAAATCATCCAAAGCCTTCTTTATTTTTTCATCTTTTTTCACTCTATTACCTCCTTAATAGTTCTAGTCTAATTTATGAGCTAGCAATTCAATATATTACAATTAAATATGGTAACCTTTTACATGTTTGAACATAAAATATATATAGATTATTAATTTTAGGAGGATTTTTATATGTATAATATGCTTTTATTAATGCTATTACTTAGCTCCTACTCCAAAAAAGAAAAGAAAGGTCAAAATAAAAGAGAGTCCTTTAAAAAAATGGAATTAAACATTCCCTATACATTAGAAAAGATAGAACTTTTCAAAAAAATTGGCCCTTACTTCCCTAGTGAATATGTGCCATTAATAAATAGAGCTTTAATGATTACTGAAAAATTTATTAAATTATATCAGACAATGGAATTCCTCATCCAATCAGAAAGCAATTATATTCTACATTCTATCCCAGTTGAGAACAATCAGCAGAGATTAAGTTACATAGCCGATACAATTAAAAAAGAACTTTCAAATGAGGAAATAAATAGAATAGGGGTTGCAGCCGAAACGATTTTAACATTGGATAAATTCAACAAACTGCTTACAATTTTCAATTCGATCATGTCAAATCCAGAAATTTTAAATACCCCTGCTAATATGATGGATTTTCTAAAACCTTTAATGGAGGGAAGGAATGAGAAGGAAAAGAAACAAATAGAAGATATGACTAAAATGATAGAAATAATGAAAACTTTAAACCTATCTAAAAAAACAAACGAAAAAGAGAAATTGGAATAAGTTACATATAAAACTAAAGAATACTGTATTAACTACTTTTTAAAACATCAATTAGATTTTTAATATCCTGTGGCATAGAGGCTTTTAGTTCAATCTCCTCTTTACTTCTAGGAAGTTTTGCCTTTATATAATATGAATGCAAAGCTTGCCTTTTTATGTATTCACTAGTTTTATAGTATAAGGTATCACCGATAATAGGATGACCTATGTGGTTTAGATGGACTCGTATCTGATGACTTCTACCAGTAAGTATTTGCACATCTAAAAGGCTAGCATCCTTATATCTCTCTATTACTTTATACTTAGTTATGGCCTGCTTACCTTTACTAGTTACTATTCTCTTGATGCTTTTTTCTTCTTCCCTGCCTATGGGTAAATCTATAGTCCCTTCATCCTTTTTTACAAGCCCAGAAACAACTACTAAATACCTCTTCTCTACCTGATTATTCTCAAATTGTAAAGCCATTTGTTGATGGGCAAAAGGTGATTTTGCTATCAATAATATCCCAGACGTGTCCATATCCAATCTATTAATAAACCTAATCTTTCTATTAATGCCCTTAGTCATAAAATAGTGACTTATCCCATTAGAAATCGTATTGGTCTGATGTCCCTTTGTAGGATGTACTACTAAAAAGGGCTGTTTGTTTATGACCAATAAATCTAGATCCTCATATATAATTTCTAAAGGGATAGGTTCTGGTGATATATTGTTTTCTTCCTCTTCCAATCTTATAGATACAATATCTCCTTCTTTTAACAGGTAATCCTTCATTCTAAACTCTCCATTAACACATATATTCTTTCCTTTATATAGCTTTCTAAAATACCTGCCAGAAATTTCTTTATTAAATAAAAATTCTTCTAAGGATATGCCTTCTTTTTCCACATTATATACTATTATATCTTCATTATTTTCAAATAACTTCATATTGCCCTCCAAATATTTCATCTTTTATTGTATAATATATACAGTTTATTATACCAAAAAAATTGCAAATTTAAAGTTATATTGTTTGGAGGGAAATTATTTGATTCTAGATAATAAGAGAATTATAAATGTTATTTACAATTATAATTCTCATTCAAAACAAACCTATAATATATTAGTTGATAAACTGAAAAAAAAAGGATTTGTTATCCCTAAAAAATATGATGATAAAGCTGAACTAAATATCTGCATTGGTGGCGATGGTGCTTTCTTAAGAGCCGTACACAAATATCAGTTTCCAAGTATACCGTTCATAGGAATTAATACAGGTCATTTGGGCTTCTTCCAAGAAATACTGCCTGAAAATATAGATGAATTCATAGAAAAATATATGAATAAGGATTATGTCATAGAAGAAATCTATTTAGTAAAATCCAATATATGCACTCAAAACAATTGTTTTGAACTATATGGAGTCAATGAAATAGTTATTAAAGGAATCCAATCCAAAGTAGTCCATTTGGAAATTTATATAGATGGAAACCATCTGGAAAAATTCTGTGGAGATGGTGTTATTATTTCCACTCCTGTTGGAAGCACAGCTTATAATTTTTCCTCAGGAGGGAGTATAATATATCCTTCTTTAAAGACTTTACAAATTACACCTTTATCTCCCATCAGCTCAAGGGCTTACCGTTCCTTATCTAATAGTACAGTGGTACCAGGGGAAATTCCAATTACAGTAAGGCCCGAATATAGATACGAAAATTCCATTCTAATAGTAGTAGATGGTTTTGAAATCAAATATGATAACATAACTGAAATAACCTTTACCGTTCCCCCTAAAACCATATCTAGATTAAACTTTGATAAAAATATGTATTGGAATAATCTAAAAAGCAAATTTCTATAAAAAAATCCTCTTCCAAAGAAGAGGATTTTTTTATCTAATAGTATTTAGAGCCTCTAATATGATTTTTCTAGCTATAGGTGCCGCAGCTTTTCCTCCTGTACTACCTGCTTCCTCTAAAACTATTGCCACTGTAACTTTAGGATCCTCTGCAGGGGCAAACCCAACAAACCAAGCATGGGTTTTCCCAGAAGGATTTTCAGCAGTACCAGTCTTCCCTGCTACCCTCACATTTTTTATACTAGCATTTGTAGAAGTCCCCCTTTTTACGCTTTCTACCATCATATTCTTTACTTCGTTAGCAGTAAATACATCAGTAGCTTTTGAAATAACTTGAGGCTGATTATCTTTTACTACCTTGCCTTCAGGAGAAATAATTTCCTTGACTAAAATGGGTTTAACAATTTCTCCTTTATTTGCAATGCCTGAAGCTACTAAAGCCATATTGAGAGGAGTCATTAAGATTTTCCCCTGTCCAATGCTTGCAGCTGCAATATCTGTTTTCCCTAAATTATCCTTATAAGGAAAGGTGGATTTAGCTGTAGATAGGTCAAAGTCAATTTTTTTATTTATTAGAAACCTTTCAGCTATCTCCCCTAATCTATCTTTCCCAATTAATATTCCCTTCTCTGCAAAATAAGTATTACATGATTTAACTAAAGCATCCTCTAAACTTAATTTCCCATGAGCTTTTCCATTATAGTCCTTTAAAATATAACCATCTATCTTGGTGCTACCTGAACACTCATATTCTCTATTTAAATCACTTTTTTCAATGGCTGCTACAGCTGTTACTATTTTGAAAGTGGAACCAGGTGTATATAGCCCTGAAGTTGCCCTATTCAATAGGGGACTATTTTCATCTTCTACAATAGCCTTCCAATCCTCTTTGAGGGTAGAAGAATTAAAATCTGGTAAACTTACCATAGCATATATTTCCCCTGTACTTGGATTCATAGCTACTATAGAACCCTTATGTCCCTTTAAAAGATTCCTACTATATTCCTGCAAATGATGGTCTATGGTAAGTTTAAGGGTATTGCCCTCTGAATTGGGAATGACTATGTTCTTAAGCTCATTCAAAGGAGTAGAATCGCTAATATTTAATAGGGCATTATTGTACTCCAATTCTAATCCAGCTTTTCCATATTCCCTATAGCTGTATCCAATTATGTGGCTATACAGATTACCATAATTATAGAATCTTTTATAGGTATCACCAACTTTTTCACTGTAGGCTAAAATCTTTCCATTTCTGTCTATGATGGAACCTCTCAATATCTTTTCTTCATTTATCCATAGCCTTTTATTATAACTATTCATTTTTATGGATTCAGCTTTAAATATTTGAAAAAAACTTAAATATGCCACTAGACTTACAAATAAGGTACAAACACCTGCCAACACAATGATTATCCTTTTAAGTTCTTTATCCATCTTTTGCCTCCTCAAAATCCAATTCTTCCGATGCTACCTGAAGGATTCCCAAAGCAATAAAACTGGATAACATGGAACTTCCTCCATAACTAACAAAGGGAATTGTAATTCCAGTAAGGGGAATCATCTTTAAAGCTCCCCCAAAGATTATAAAGGACTGAATCCCAAACAATATGCTTATTCCCAATGCAATTATTCTATAGAATTTATTTCGCTGGTTCATCCCAATTTTAAACCCCCGATAGACTAATATTAAGAATAGCATTATAATACCTATTCCTGTAAATATCCCCATTTCCTCGCATATAGCTGAAAAAATGAAATCCGTATGAACTTCAGGAATAAAATCTGGGTGACCTAATCCAATTCCAGTACCAAAAAAGCCGCCTTCTGCAATAGCAAATAGAGATTGAGTTATTTGATAACCTTTATTATCTATATATTTCCAAGGATTTAACCAGGTTTCAAATCGGGTTCTTACATGTGGAAACATCATATAGCCTAATATACCACTTACAATTGAAATCAAAAGATTAATTAATATTAATTTTCTATCCTCCTCATAGATAAACTGAAGTGCTATGAAGAGAGAATATAATATCAATACAGTGCCTAAGTCCCTTTGTAAGAATAAAAATAAGATAAATACATATATAATCCCCATTAAATAATAAGAACCATATTTTCTTTCCTTAAAATGCTCGTATCTAGCATAATAGGAGCCAATCAAAAAGATAGTCAACAGTTTAATAATTTCAGAAGGTTGGAAGCTTAAGCCTCCAATTGAAATCCAATTGATAGCTCCTCTAATTCTAGTCCCTAACAGTAGAGTAATTATAAACAATATAATAGAGGCAATTCCGTAAAATAAAGTCCATTCTTCCCAGTCATTAATATTCTTAAAAACTAAATAGGTTACAAAGAATATGAAGATCCCCATGCCTATCCAAAGGATTTGTTTTATGCCAAGTAAGGGATCTATTCTATAAATCATTATAACTCCAATACTTAAAAGCATAGTAACAATTAAAAAGATATAATTATCTCCCGTAGATATTCGCAATAATAAAAAATTGGATACATATACAATAAGTATAAGCCCTAATCCATATATGAATGTAAATCTATTCAAATTATCCTTGTTATAAATAAAAAGAAGAAATAAAGCCATTAATTCAAATAACATTAATAAATTACGTGGATATTTATAACTAACCCTTTTATTAAACATTTTATATCCCTACTCTCTACCTACATATAGGAATTCTATTTGACCAACTCTTATCCTATCACCATTCTTAAGCTTTACTACATCGAGGATCCTATCTCCATTTAAATAGGTCCCATTTGCACTGCCTAAATCCACTAGATAATGCCCCCCTTCATCCTCCACAATTTTTAAATGTTTTTTCGAGATATAAGGGTCCTTTATTACAATATCATTATCCTTCCCCCGCCCTAGAAATACTTCTTGATTCAGTGGATAATACTCCTTTACCTTGAAGGGCAAAGTATCCTTCCTATTTATAAGTTTTAGATAACTTGCATTATCTAGGACCTTTGTATCTATTCCCTTAATGTCCAAATATATAAGCCTTATTATGCTCAGTATAAATAAATATATAATTGCTATGAAAATATATTTAAATATTAAAGAAATTATGGTAAACATTTTCAGCCTCCAATTCAATCCTATTCTTTTAATAATGTTATCACAAAGAACCTTTATTGTGAATAAATTTATCCATTAGCCATATTTAATTTTTACCTATTTTCTGTTAAAATAATACTTAGTACCATGCTTAAAATAAGGAGGAAGCATATGAATAAAAAATTAAAACGCTCCCGCAACGATAGAGTACTGGCTGGAGTCTGTGGTGGAATTGGTGAATATTTCAATGTAGACCCTGTAATAGTACGTATTTTTTGGGTTTTAATTACTTTTATGCCTGGAGGACCTGGCTTTTTAGCCTATATAGTATGTGTCTTAATAATTCCTGAAGACGATGGAGTCATATACCAGGATAATTCTTCAGAGATAAGCGGAAAAAACACTCCCCTCTTTATTGGAATTGCCTTGATAATCGTAGGGAGTTATATGTTAGCAAAACTAATACTACCTAGCCACATATTCAAATTCTTCAACATCTTTAAATACTGGCCTGTTTTACTTATAATCGCTGGTCTTTATATAATATATCAAAACAGAAAATAACATTAGGAGGGTAACCCTCCTTTTTTATTCCTTTTATTATGATATAATGTTAAAATAATATTTAAGAAAGGAGAGTTAAGATGAAAAACTATGGCATATTTGATATATTAGGGCCAATTATGATTGGACCTTCAAGTTCCCATACTGCTGGAGCTGCAAGGCTTGGAAAAATAGGAAGAGAAATTGCAGGAAACAACTTTTATAAGGTTACCTTTTACCTACATGGTTCATTTGCCAAAACCTACAGAGGACATGGTACCGATAGAGCCTTAGTAGCAGGTATTCTTGGTATGGATCCCTCTGATGAAAGAATCAGAGACTCCTTAAATATGTCCAAAGACAAGGGGATTGATATAGAATTTATAGAAGCTGATTTAGGCTATGTTCATCCAAATACGGTAAAAATGGTTTTTTATTTTAAAGATAAAGAAAACTATTATATTACTGGTTCATCCATTGGAGGAGGTAATATACTCATAATAGATATAAACGGAAATAAGGTAGAATTTACTGGAGATTATCCTACTATATTGCTAAAATATCAGGACCAAAAAGGTACAATTAGTAGAATAAGTGCAATACTTGCAAATGAAGATATAAATATCGCTACTATGAAGGTAACTCGAGAAGGCAACATTGCAACTATGGTAATAGAATTAGATGATCCAATAAAAGATCAGGTAATAGATAGAATAAAAAAATTAGGAGAAATTCAATATATTAAGGGTATTAATTCCATTAGGAGGGCTTAAATATGTTCAATACTGGAAAAGAATTGCTCAAATTATGTAAAGAAAAGAATAAAAGAATATCGGAAATAGTTATGGAGAAAGAAATGGATTATAATAAAATGACGTATGATGAACTAATGGATAAAATGAAATTGGTGCTAGACACTATGTTAAAATCTGCTAAAAGTGGACTAGATAAAGAAATTATCTCCGTTTCAAAACTTTCAGGAGGCAATGCTAAAAAACTGGAAGACTATAGAAATAAGGGGAAAACCATCTGTGGGGATTTAATAAGCTCTGCCATGGCAAAAGCCCTATCAACTTCCGAAGTTAATGCTTCAATGGGAAAGATTGTCGCTGCTCCAACTGCAGGCGCCTCAGGTATACTTCCTAGTGCTATCATTACAGTGAAAGAGAAATTTAATTTAACGGAAGAAGATATGATTCGTGGATTGTTTACGGCTGGGGGAATTGGCGAAATAATAGCAAAAAACGCTACCATTTCTGGAGCTGAAGGAGGCTGTCAAGCAGAATGTGGGGCTGCCAGTGCTATGGCTGCTGCGGCAGTAGTGGAAATGTTAGGAGAAGATGTGGAAACTTCTTTAAATGCAGCATCCTTTGCCTTAATTCATATAATGGGATTAGTATGTGATCCAGTAGCTGGTTTAGTAGAGTTTCCCTGTGCCTTTCGGAATGCTTCTGGGGTGATCAATGCTTTAATCTCAGCTGACTTAGCAATAGCAGGAATTAAGTCTTTGGTACCTTTTGATGAAGTAGTTGAAGCCATGTACAAGGTAGGTAAAGCTATGCCCGAATCCTTAAAGGAAACTGCATTAGGAGGAGTAGCTGCAACCCCAACGGGAGAGGAGTATAAAAGGAGGGTTTTATGATTAAAGCCTATAATGAATTTTACAGTTTTATTTTAGAAGAATTAGAAAAGGATTATATAAAATACCACCAAGAGGATTTCCTTATCTTTATTGAAAATAATGAGTTTAAAAGCAGATTAAGCAATACGATTTCAAAAAATAGGTATGATGCCTTATCTTTGATCAAACTTTTGCATGGACTCTATATTAAGCATAAGAAATTCAACGAACTAGAATGGCTTTATTATATTTATGATTATGTATTAAACTTCTCCTTCCCGGAAAAAGTCCGGAGGAATTTTGATGAAAACCTTACTCCTTTAGTCTCTTTTTTCCTAAACCTTTTAAGAAAACTTTGCCATCTGGAAATGAAGTATAGCAGAAATAGCTTTTTATATAGATATCCTATAAGCTTTTTGAATCCTGAAGAAGAAAGGGAAAGCAAATTTCTAGAAGAATATCTTATTTTCAAAGAAGCTTTTTTTAGCAAATGGATATATGAATTGATGAAACTAGACCTTTCCTTAACTAATCATAATACATTAGATCATGTAGTTGGAGTTAATCATCTTAGCCTTAATATAGGTAGACAACTTAAAAACTTAGGCCTACCTATTGATTTAGGCATTATAGTTGGTGCAGGATTAGGCCATGATATAGGTAAATACGGTGTGGAAGATAAAGACAAGGATAGGGTTCCTTATCTTCATTATTACTATACTGAAAAATGGTTTAACAGTTTAAATATAGAAAAAACTGGTCATATTGCCACTAATCATTCTACTTGGGACCTAGAATTAGAAAACCTTCCTCTAGAATCCTTAGTATTAATCTATGCAGATTTCAGAGTAAAGAATAAAAAAGATGAAGATACCTATAAGATGCATATCTATACATTAGACAAAGCCTATAGCGTTATACTTAATAAATTGGACAATTTAGATTCAAAAAAAGAGAGAAGATACGAAAAGGTATATAAAAAATTAAAGGATTTTGAAGATTATATGATAAGTTTAGGGGTTGATACCAGTATAACTAGTAAAATCATAGAAAAAAAAGATGCCATGCCCTATGCCCTGATGAAGGATGAGGAAATAGTTAACAATATAAAATATTTCGCCATAGAACATAATATATTCCTAATGGCTAAGCTGTTAGATGATACTAGTTTCGACAATATACTGGAAATGGCTAGATCCGAATATAGCTGGAGAAAGCTTCGTCAATATCTACAGATATTTAAGGAATATTCAACTTATTTAACTCAAAGACAAAAAATTGTTACATTGCACTTCTTAACAGACCTACTATTCCATAAAGAGGAAGATATTCGCAAGGAGGCTGCTGAATTAATTGGGCTTCTAATCAGTCAATATGATGAGGAATACAGAAAGGAAACTCCCAAATCCATAAATGTTTATAATCAGGAAACTACTAGTTATCAGGTATTATCAGATTTGTTAAATTATATTCTTTATCCAGATCATAAGGTAGAAGAATCCCATATAGATTGGCAATACAATTTAAAGACGATTATAAAATCCCTTTTTAATAATGCAAGGGAGGACAACTACGTTAAATATTCTAAATTATTATTGATTTATTATGATAATTATAAACTGCTGACCTCAACAAGCCAACTATATCTAGCCCAAACTTTGAAATACATTCCCCTCGATTACTTACAAGATGAGCATTTAAAAAGACTTCATAAATATATTATTGCACAATTAAACTCAGGCAGTTTAGAAGTTAGGCTAACTATTTTAGATATAATTGACGAAATTCTCGATGAACTAGTGAAAAAGGATGGTTTTATAGTTCTATTGAATAATTGGTTGAAAAAAAATTTGCTCCTCTCACCTTATCCTTCAGAAAACTATTTAAAATATAAATTAGGTAAAAAACTTAATCTGGAATCCCACATACTGAATATTTTAGAAACCAACTATAAGAGTGTAGAAGAAAATACCTCTGATATATTCTTAAAAAATCTAAAGACTGCAACGGAATGGATGAATAAAAAGGTAAATATAGATATTCTCTATGACCAGGTCAAAAAAACACCAAAAACTTTTGGACTTTATACTGGAATGCATTTTTGCAACTTATTAAAAGTTAGTGCTAAAGAAAAAGTACGTAATTATGCTGGACATACTCTACTTCATATATATAAGTTTTTATCTCAAGAAGAACGAAATGATATTGCAGTTGAACTTTTAAGGGCTTTAGAAATGGAAAATTACCAATTTACCAAATATATACCTAATTATTTGGGTCGTTTGCTGTTATATCTTCAACCAACTGAATTGGATGAGGTGATAGATGATTTAGAGGAAAAAATTAGACAATCTAGTATCCAGATAGTATTCCTATTATTAAAAACTATAGGAGTTTGTATAGAGAACTACCCAGAATATGCTAAAAGATTCAATGAAGAAAGACGCTTAAATAAAAAAAGACTGGATAGATTACTAGGACTATTATTAAATGGAATGGCCTCATTTAACAATGAAATCAAAACTGAAGCCTTTAGAATTATAGGAAGTCATATTTTCAATTCGAATAAATTGCTATTAGAAGAAAAGTGTGAGATTTTTACCATGATTTCTAAAAAGATACTGACACTACTCCCTAAAAGAGAAGATGACGAATTCGTTTTTCTCAGCAATTCATCGTCTTTAAACAGCATATATAGATTTATATTAGACTATGAATTAAACCATGATAGTATTAAGTTGGAAAATCATAAAAGGATTGCCTTTTTCCCTGGCAGCTTCGATCCCTTCTCCCTAAGTCATAAAAAAATCGTTTCAGAAATTAAAAGGGAAGGCTTCGAGGTCTATTTAGCTGTAGACGAATTTTCATGGTCTAAAAGGACCCAGCCTCATAAGTTTAGAAGAGATATTATCAATATAACCATCGCCCATGAAAGGGATGTGTATTTATTCCCTAGTGAAACACCTATCAATATAAGTAATGATAAGGATTTGACTAAGTTGAAATCTCTATTTGAAAATAAGGATCTATATATTGTAGTAGGTACAGATGTTTTAGTTAATGCTTCCGCTTACAAAAAAAATGGATTAATAAACGAATTCAACCATATAGTTTTCGATCGAAAGAGTTTACAATCTACAGAAGATGAAGAGACCATCGTAGAAGAAAGAATTAATGGAATAAAGGGTAAAGTATTAAAGCTTTCCCTTCCTCCCCAATATGAAGATATTAGCTCATCTCAAATTAGACAATTAATAGATTTAAATAGAGATATTTCTAATCTAATAGACCCATTAGCCCAAAGATACATTTATAGGTATGGGCTCTATTTGAACGAACCTCAGTATAAATATCTAGTTCAAACTAAGACTATGGAAACTGAAATAATAGAAACAATAGATGATAAATTAATTGAATATATAGGTGGTGAGGTTGCTCAGGTAATAAATATTGAAAGCATCTATGAATTAAAGAATAAATTGAGTCCAACTATAGTATTAGTTAAAGAAACTAAAGATGGGTCTATATTAGGATTTTCAACCCTCTACTGGGTTAAAAATAGCATGTTGTATGATGAATTTAAAAACACCAATATTACAGAGTATCTTAGGCAGCATGCTAAGGGTAGGATGGTATTAATATCTGGTATTTATACTAAGGACAATAGCTATAAAAGTGCTGAAATAATTATTAATGAAACATTAAGCTATTGTATCAATTCAGACTATAATTATGCCATTTTTAAGAACTGTTTAACTCAATATAATTTGAAATTCATACTCGAAAACCTTAAGGATCAAGGGTTTATTGAAACTCCCTTTAAATACAATAACTGTCAGATTTTTATGGTGGATATGAATAATCCTATAACTCTAAACCAGGATTTAGAAAATTTATTAAAACCACCCTTTGAAGGCAATCAAGAAATATGCAAGGTTATCGAGAAGACTAGGAAAAAATTAAAGAAAGCTGTTTCCAACTTATATCCAGGAGAGTTGTTGATTTCCTACAATAGGGATATGATTTATAGCAAATTAATCGAAAAAATTTGCAAAACTAATGAAGTACCCATTGTCCAAAAAAGAAATAAAGTTTTAGGTCCAAATATCTGTGTGCCCTTTGGTTCCATACTAAACGGAACAGTACTACCTAATACCATTACTAAAACCATGCATACTGAAAAGATATTTAATACAGGTATAACTGATTTTACCATTCAATCTTACCCTAATTATTTAAGCCTAAGAGAACAGACAAAAGTGATAAAATCCTTCGATAGACCAGTGATTTTAGTAGATGACTTACTCCATAAAGGCTATAGGTTAAATGTAATTGTGCCTTTGTTGAAGGAAGCTAATATTAGCATAAAGAAGATAATAGTTGGAATTCTAACGGGTAGAGGCCAAGAGGTAGGAAAGGTAAAAGATATACCTGTAGACTGTGCCTATTTCGTTCCCAATTTAAAACTTTGGTTTAATGAAAGCGATTTATATCCTTTTATAGGTGGAGATATGGTAGAAAAAGAAGGATTTCAGGATTATCTAATACCTAGCGTTAATTTAATACTTCCTTACGTTTCACCCAGTTTCATTAAAAATACTCCAACTATAAATATCTATAATTTATCTGAAACTTGTCTAAAAAACGCAACAGAAATTTTTAAAACTATTGAAAGAGTATATCAGGATATTCACGAAAAAAATTTAATAGTAAAAAATTTAGGAGAAATACTAGTCTCTCCTAGAAAGCCAGATATATACCCCAGTACTGAACATATTCGTACTTTAAAACCTTCCGCTTGTTTAGAAGCGGATTTAGAACATCTTAAAAGGATAGAAAATTTAGTTTACAAATAAGCATTATAAGGGGGTAAATGGATATGATCAATTATTACAAACATAATGGCAAATACTTATTCTCCTTTTTAGAATACGATGAGTTTGAGAGGATTTCGGAAAAAGAGATTATAACATATGAAGGAAGTCTCTATTTTCTAAATAGATTAAACCCATTTGAATCCAGAAGAAGTTTCTTAATAAGTCATCCATCCTTGTTATTCTTAAAAAAAGAGGGGGTTGATTTACTCCTTTTGGATAATAAGGACTATTCCAATTCAATTCCCTCTTGGTTAATAGATAAGATAAATAAAGGATTAGTTATTTCAATTAATACCCAGTATCCTAATTGGAAAATGGAGTTAGAGAAAGGAAACAAATCGAAGTGGAAGATAAACTTATTAGCTTTAGGGGATGTAGGTAGCACTCTTTTGATCGGTTTAAGGTTATTGGGTAAGGATTGTATTAAAGAAATAGGAATCTATGATAGAAATTTCAACAGGCTAAAACGATGGGAATACGAAATTAACCAAATAGTAAAAGCCTTCGATGAAGAATCCTTCCCGGCAGTTTTTCCATTGAATAAAGATCAGCTGTTCGACTGCGATATGTTCGTTTTCTGTGCCTCTAAAGGGGTACCTCCTGTAGGCAGCCAAGTGGAGGATGTAAGAATGGTTCAATTTGAATCTAATTCTGAAATAATAAAGGAATATGCAACATTAGCAAGAAATGAAGGATTTAAAGGAATATTTGCTGTTGTGTCAGACCCAGTAGACCTATTATGTAAAGTAGCTTTTTTAGAGAGCAATAAGGATGAAGAAGGTAAATATGATTTTAAAGGGTTAGCTTCAGATCAAATCATAGGCTATGGGCTTGGAGTTATGAATAGCAGAGCAAGTTTTTATGCCAAAAAATCTAAAAAAACAATCCATTTTTTAAAAGAAGGTAGAGTATTCGGTCCCCATGGAAAAGGATTAATCGTAGCAGATAGTATAGAAAACTATGATGAAGATATTTCTGAATACTTAACCAATAAAACTATAAATGCCAATAAGGAGATTAGAAAGTTGGGATTTAAACCCTATGTCGCTCCCAGTCTTTCTTCAGGTGCTCTATCCATAATTTCTACTATTAAAGGAGATTGGTTTTATGGGGCTACCTATATGGGTAGAGCATATATGGGTACCAAGTGTAGGCTTAGAAATAACAAGATAGAAATTGAACAGCTTAATCTTCCTTCCAAATTATTCGAAAAGATAGAAAAGACCTATGAAAGGTTAGTGAGTATAATATGAAGAAATATTATTTGATATTACCTGAAAAGCCTTCTTCCCTTTTAGAAAAGATGATTGAAAAAACTACCAAAGATATCGATTATAGTATTTTGACAGATTATGAGACCTTACCAGACTTAAAAAATGCAAGGCTTATATTTGCTATAGAATTACCTATAACCGGAGTCAGTAATAACCTAAATATTTTTTTCCAAAAATTGTTCCAAAGGGGATACGATTCTTTGCTTGGTTCCGAAGGAATTGTATTAATACACAGCAGATACCAGCACTTTACAAAGACTGAAGCCCAATCCATAATATTTAAATCCAATTTATTAGGTTGCAGATTCCCCGGTAGACCTATGGTAGAAGCTACAGGAAATTTGGACAATTTCATCCCATTAATAAAAGTGTATAATCTATCTTTAGAAGAAGTCTGTTTATTCTTATGTGAAGAATTGGGGAAAAGGTTTATTCAAGATGAAATAAAGAGAATAGAAAATCCTAAAATTCTTGTACTCCATTCTAGTAATAGAAAATATTCTAACACATTAACCCTATGGGATATAGTGAAAGAAAATTTAAATGGAATGGACATAACAGAAGTCAACATTCAAAATGGTACAATTGTAGACTGCATAGGTTGTCCTTATAAAACCTGTAAGCACTATGGAGAACAGGCTAAGTGTTTCTATGGAGGA
Organism: Tepidimicrobium xylanilyticum; assembly: GCF_900106765.1. Classification (NCBI taxonomy): domain Bacteria; kingdom Bacillati; phylum Bacillota; class Tissierellia; order Tissierellales; family Tepidimicrobiaceae; genus Tepidimicrobium; species Tepidimicrobium xylanilyticum. The sequence continues at coordinate 97,482 of NZ_FNNG01000008.1, read as the reverse complement.
GTTGTGGTAACAGAAGTTTACCCTGCCATATTGGAAACCGATTGCCTCGTATTCATTTGTCCTAATTATAATGATATGATTACTGCCAATCTTGTGGCAGTGATAAACCGATTAACAGCACTATTTAGAAAGGTTAAATTTTATGATAAAACCCTTTTTTCTATAATCGTTTCTGGTCATTCTGGCGGAGATGCTCTAGCTAAACAATTGATAAGCAGTTTAAATATAAATAAAACCTTTAGATTACCACCCTATTTTGCCTTAATGGCAGTGGCTAATGACAAAGGAGCAATTAATAAAGTCCCAAATATAGAGGAAATAGCGAAAAAATTCGCACTCAATATTAAACATGAAATAAAAAGATAAAAATTCCTTGAAGACTCAACTTAGAAAAAATTAGCCTTTAAGGCTAATTTTTTCTAATCTAAATATTGACTCTAATGCTAGCATTATTTCACGTTTCTCTCCTTCTATAGTGCTAGCTTCTTTATTTACATAACCTTCAATTCCACTTTTTACATCATCATCAAACTCTACTACAGTATTCAATATGCTTGCTGCCTTAACTGCCCTTAACTGAGCTAAGGTAAAAACTATAGCTGTTTCCATATCTGAAGATAGTATATTTTTCTTATTCCAATAATCCACTATCTCCTTTTCATTGTCAATATAAAAAGAATCATGGCTTCTTGTAAGTCCACTATGATATGGAAAACTTAACTCCTTACAAGTATCTATAATCACTTTTGTCAACTCTAAATCTGCAACAGCAGGATAGCTTGCCTCAACATACATTCTTGAAGTTCCATCTTCTCTAACAGCTGCAGTCGATATGACTAAATCCCCAAGTTTAATATAAGGCTGTACAGCACCTCCACTGCCTATTCTAATGAAGTATTTTCCACCGCAAGCTATTAGCTCCTCCATACATATAGCAGCAGAAGGAGCTCCTATACCCGTTGATGTAGCAGTTATATCTACTCCCTTATAGCTTCCTCTAATAGTTCTAAACTCTCTATTATAAGCTAACTCCTCATAAGAATCTAAAAAATTAGCAAGTCTCAAAATCCTACCAGGATCTCCTGCAAGTATAATATATTTAGATACATCTCCTGGTCTTAATAATATATGTGGTTGTTGCATGCTATCACCTTCCATCATTGAATATTCAGTACTGCTTCCAGAATTCCTTCCATCAAGGTAGGATGGATAATTAAATTCCTTTTTATATCATCTATTGTAAGGTTTCTATTAAATAAAGGGCTGAGCAGACCTATGTATTCTGACACCAAGTTCCCTACCATCCATATTCCCAATATATTCTTCCTTTCGTCTACGATTACCTTGATAAAACCTTCTTCTATACCCCTTGCCCAGCCTCTCCAGGTTTCCTTTAAATTACAGTATCCAACTTTATACTTAACTCCCTTTAATTCCTCTTCTTGTTTGCCTATACCTGCTATTTCAGGCAAGGTAAATACCGCTCTAGGAAGGTATTCGTACTTTATACTTATATCTCTTTTACTCAGTATATATTCTGCTACCTGTAGCCCTTGATTTATGGCTACATTTCCTAATCCTATAATTCCATTTATGTCTCCAATTGCAAAAATATTATCTTCTTTAGTATTAAAATTCTTATCTACAAGAACCTTGTCTTTATCTAAACCTATATTTAGCTTTTCAATACCTTTTGGAAAATTAGGTTTCCTAAAAAAGGTAACCAATGTCTTCTCACCATTTATTACAGAACCATCTTCCAAAACCACTTTCACTTTCCCCTCTTCAATATAGGCCTTATTTGCTGCTCTTCCCTTTATTATCTTAACTCCTTTTTCTAATAGTTTTTTTTCTATAGGTTCTACTAAATCATCATCATAACCCAACAAAAGTTTATCTTCTTTTTCAACAAGTACTACCTCTATCCCTAGTTCTCTATAAAGAAATGCAAATTCTATTCCTTCCACATTTCCACCAAGTATAATTATACTCTTAGGAATGTTCTTTAAAGTTATGGCTTCCTTATGAGTAATTATCATCTCTCCATCAATGGTTATACCGTCAATACTAGCTGGTTCCGTTCCCGTAGCAATTATTATATATTCGCCTTTCAAGACCTTTTCCCCTACTATTACATTATGAGAATCTATAAATTCACCTTCACCATAATAGACATCCGCACCTAAAAATGAAATATTCTTTTCAATCATTCTACTCAGTTCAACCAAATCATCTTCCCAACCATCAAGTAGTTTATCAACATCTCCTGAATTCTCTTTAAAATAATCAAGTACTCTTTTAACAGGCAAAGCTCCCCATCTAAGTGCCACACCACCTAAACAATCCCTTTCTATTAGTGCTATAGTCTTACCACCTTTAATTAGAGCCTTAGCAGCATAAATACCTGCTACTCCTCCACCTAGTATAATTACATCATATTCCCTATTCATTGTATGACTCTCCTTCTAAAACCTTTTTCTTTTTCCTAAGATGGTTTTTAGCTACTATAAATAGTACTATTATGGTTCCTAAATAAGGTATCATCTGTGTAAACTGAGATGGTATACCTACTACCTGTAGTCTTATACCTAAAGCATCAAAGAATCCAAACATAAACGCTGCAATTAAAGTTTTTACAGGATGTGCTCTTCCAAATATAATAGCTGCCATAGCTATAAACCCTCTATTGGCACTCATATTCTCTGTAAATAAAGTCAAATATCCTAGGGATAAGTGAACTCCTGCAAATCCACAGAAAATTCCACAAAGTATAGAACTTAAGTACTTCATCTTTCTTGGATTAATCCCCGCAGTTTCTAAAGCTTCAGGAAATTCTCCTGATGCCCTTAACCATATTCCGTGAGGCGTTTTATATAAATACATATATACCAATACAACTAGTATCCAACTTACGTACACAAAGACAGTATGGTTGTTAAATATGGTATCTAAAATTGGAATACCTCCTAGAAAACTTAAATTGGATCTAGGAAGTGGTACTATATCTGGTGAAGAAAATGCTCCTTTAACTCCAAATATACTTCTAAGTAAAAATACTGTTAAACCTCCTGCAAGCATATTTATAGCAATGCCTATTATGAATTCATCAGATTTCAAATCTATTACAAAATAGGCAAATAAAAGGCCTATAAGCACTCCAACACCTACTGCTAAAAGAACTCCAGCTAAAGATGAGCCAAAAAAGTAGCTACCGACAACTCCAAAAAAGGCTCCAAGTAAAATCATACCCTCCATACCAATATTCAATATCCCCGCATGTTGGGTCAACAAACCTCCTAATGACGCCAATATTAAGGGAGTAGCTGTCCTTATCGTATGTTGGAGCAATGTAAGATTTATTATTTCCTTAAACATTCTCCTCACCTGCCTTTTTTCTTTTTCCTCTATTTGCAAAATAACTTTGAATCTTAGCTTTAAATCCAGCTTCTCCTGCTATAAATAGTATGATTATAGATTGTATAACAGAAATTAGTTCTGATGGAATTCCCGTTGCATTTTCCATAGAAATAGAACCAGTTTTCAAAGCTCCAAAGAATATGGACATCAAAACTACTCCAATAGGATTGTTCTTAATTATCAGAGCAATTAACATACCATCCCAAGCATACCCTGGTGATATATGCTGTAAGAATCTATAGTGAACACCTAATACTTCAAAGGCTCCTGCTATTCCACATAGGGCGCCAGATACTACCATGGCAAATATCATTCTTTTCTTTACATTGATTCCACCATATTTGGAAAAATTCACATTCTGCCCTACCATTTTAATTTCATATCCTATGGATGTTCTCTCTAAAAGATAGTACATTATGATTCCAATTACAATAACATGAAAGATACTAGTATTCAATGTTGATAGTCTAACTAATCGAGATAATTGATAAGTGTCTGCTATAACCTCAGTAGCACCTAGCTTACCTACTTCTGAAGCAAAGGGATAGTTTACTAAATACCCAGTTAATAGAACCGCAACCGTATTTAGCATTATGGTTACAATCACTTCATCTATATTATATTTAACCTTCAATATGGCAGGAAGTAACGCATAAATTCCTCCAGTTATAGCACTAATTAAAATAGCAAAAGGTATGCCTATTATACTTGGTAAATTCACAAAGGTAATACCTACAAGGGCTGCACCAAAAGCTCCCAAATATAGCTGTCCTTCTCCTCCAATGTTAAAAATACCACTTCTAAAAGATATACTTGTAGCAAAACCTGTCAGAATTAAAGGCACCGTTTTAGCTAAAGTCGTTGCTATATTATACTTTGAACCAAAAGCACCATTGATCAGTGATATATAGCCTACTATAGGATGTCTGCCATTAGCCATCATTATAAATGCTCCAATTACGAGAGAAGCTAATATTGATAGAAATAATGAAATTAGATACTCTGTATTTTTCTTATTCTTCATATCATATACCTCCTTACCCTAGAGCCTTCTTTTCCCAGTCATATATAAGCCTATTTCATTCTTCGTTATTTCATCCCTTAAAAATTCCCCTGTAATCTCACCCTCATAAAGGGTAATTATCCTGTCAGATAATCTGAAAATCTCATCTAAATCTGCAGAAACTAACAGTATTGCAGCACCTTCATTTCTCTTATTAATAATTTCCTTATGAATGAACTCGATAGCACCTATATCCACTCCTCTGGTAGGTTGAGCTATTATAAGTATTTCAGAATCAAAAGAGAATTCCCTTGCAATAACCATCTTTTGCATATTCCCACCAGAAAGATTATCTGCTATCACATCTTGGGATGGAGTCCTTATGTCGTATTCTTTGATTAACCTATCTGCCCTCTCCCTGATTTTTTTCCTATTTAAGTGGATTCCCTTTATAGCATAGGGTTCCTTCCTGTGAAAACCTAAAATCATATTTTCAGTTAGAGTAGCTTCCCTTGAAAGACCTGTTGATAATCTATCTTCAGGTATATGGGATATACCAAGTTCTCTTATTTCCAGCGGCTGCTTATTTATAGCTTCAACTCCGTTTACCAAAATTGAACCTTCTTCAGCCAACCTTAAACCCGTCAATACTTCTAATAACTCTGATTGGCCATTGCCCTCTACTCCAGCTATACCTAAAATCTCTCCAGAATGAAGATTAAAGCTTACACCTTTTAAGGCTATAAGTCCTCTGTTGTCCCTAGCTTTAATATTTTTAACCTTTAGTACTTCCTTCTTAGATATGTTTTTTCTCATTAGGTCTTCAAACAAAACTTCCCTACCTACCATCATTTCTGCTAATATCTGCTCATTAGCATTTTTGGTTTCTAAAGTTCCTACCATCCTTCCTTGTCTCATGACACTTACCCTATTAGAGAGATCTAATACCTCTTGAAGCTTATGAGTTATTATGATTACAGTTTTACCTAGTTTGTCTACCAAACTTCTAATAACTTTAAACAACTCCTCTGTCTCCTGGGGAGTCAAAACTGCTGTTGGCTCATCTAATATGATTATATCTGCACCCTTGTTCAATACCTTTAAAATCTCAATACGCTGTTGAATCCCAACAGAAAGGGATTCTACCTTTGCATGGGGATCAACTTTGAGTCCATATTCCTCTGATAGTTTTTCAGCTATTTTAACTGCTTTATGATAATCTGTAAAAACCTTATTTTTTCTAGGCTCAACTCCTAATACTATATTTTCTGCCACCGTAAAGGAAGGCACCAACATGAAATGCTGATGAACCATGCCTATACCTAGATTTATAGCATCCAATGGAGTTTTTATTTTTACAGGTTCTCCATTAATATATATTTCACCATAAGTTGGCTGATATAGTCCATACAATATCTTCATCAATGTTGATTTTCCAGCTCCGTTTTCTCCAACAATTGCATGAATCTCGCCCTTTTCTATATCAAGGCTTACATTGTCATTTGCTAGTACTCCTGGAAACTGTTTAGAAATATTTCTCAACTCTATTAGCTTTTCAGCCACTTCTATCACCTCTTTCAAACCGAAAATTATGGAAAAATAGAGAAGTAGAAATCTACTTCTCTTCTTCCTTTGCAGTTGGTACTTCTATTTCTCCTTTTATAATCTTTGCTTTTATTTCCTCTATTTTTGCCTTCATCTCTTCTGTTGCAAATTGAGGCATATCCTCAGTGCCAAATCCTAGCCCTACACCATCCTTGTCTAGTCCATAGAATATGACTTTACCTTTTTCTATTTGGTCATTTTGGATAGCAATTATAGTATCGTATATGGATTGTCCTACTTTTTTAATCATGCTTGCAACTATGTGGTCAGGATTTATATAGCGTTGATCGGCATCTACACCTATAGCATATTTCCCTAATTCTTCAGCAGCTTCAAATACTCCCTCACCGGTTTTACCAGCTGCATGGAATACTATATCTGCTCCACCTGCATAAAGAGCTGTTGCAGCTTCCTTACCCTTAGCTGGGTCTTCAAAGTCTCCTGCATATATTACCCTTACATCTATTTCTGGATCTATATACTTAGCTCCTGCTTCATATCCAACATAGAAATTCCTTATAACTGGTATATCGAGCCCGCCAACCATACCTATTATTTTTTCTTCATCAATACCTTCTATAGATGTCTCAGTAGTTAGCATTGCAGCCAAAGCACCAGCTAAGAATGAGCCTTCATTTTCCATATAGCTGATAGTTATTAGATTATCAATTCCTTCAATTGCATTGTCTACATAGATATAATGTACATCTGGAAACTCAGATGGTATTTTTTGTGACAAGTCAAAGAATTCATGCCCTACTATCGCTACTATATCCGCATATTCTGATGCTTGTACTAATTGATCGCTATAAAGTGATGGGTCATTTCTACATTCATATACCTTATACTCTATACCTAACTCTTCTTTAGCCATTTCTACCCCTTCATAAGCTGAATCATAGAAGGAACGATCTCCTAGCCCACCAGCTAACACTAAGCCAACCTTTAGATTTGACCCTTCATCAACTGGTGTTTCTTCACTGGTACATCCAGTTAAAAGTACTGCAAAGACAAAAACTAAAGCCAAAATCAGCGCAATTCCTCTTTTCATATTTGTTTCCCCCTTACATTTTATTATTTAATATTCTGCATAAAACAGATTTTTATATAAAGTTTAAAACATTATAAACTAAGCTATTCTTCTCTACTCATCCTCTCCTCTTCTTTTAATCCTTCAATATCTGTAATTAATATAGAGTTATTTGAAACTTCTATAAGCTCTTTTTCTTTTAAATACTGCAAAACCCTATTAATACTTCTTGAAGTTACAGCAAACTGCTCACTTAACTGCTCTTTATTTATTTTCACTTCTAAAGAATAACCTTTATCATTGGAATCTACTTCATATAATAGATAATTACAGATTCTATATTTTAGAGAATACAAGGTATTTTCCCCTGCTAATTTTGACAATTTATAAAAGCTATCACATAAGGTTTTTGTAATATATAAGGAGAAATGTAGGTCGGAACTTATCCATTGTAAAAAATAATCTCGCTTTATCCTTATTGTTTTAGTATCAGTTAAAGCTTCTACGCAGCATATATAAGGCTTCCTATCAAATATTTCTAGTTCTCCAAAATAATTGCCCTTTTTATATATGGATTGTGAGTACTTTCTACCATTTTCTGCAGTTCTACATATATTCACATAACCATCAATTATTATATAAAAATAATCATAGATTACATCCTGATGACAGATTACCTCTCCCTTTTTATAATCCTTTCTTTCCCATCTCTTCAGGATATCATAAGGACAATTCATTAACATATCCTTTATAGAAGCATCGGACTCAATAATCTCTATAATATCCATTAGTTGTCCTCCTCTTTATTATACTCGAATAAAACGATTTCATTAAGGACATTCGTCTTAATAATAAATTATTTTACCAGATAATATGCAATTTAAATTCAAAATTTAAGAAATATGTCCCACTGCTCACTATGATTATTATATACATTTCAATTTCTATAATTATATCACATAATAAACAACTTTCACTATCCTAATACCACAAATCCATCAGAAAGGGACTTTCGAATAATAATGATATTTAATTATTTTGCAAAAAAACAGCATGGTCATTCAACCATGCTGTTTTTGCTGACTATATGCCAACAGTTAAAACTGTTTCTTTAAGCCTCAGCTTTTTCACCATACTTTTCTTTTATATATTTATCGATGCCTTTAGCTGCTTTTTTACCTGCTCCCATTGCAAGTATTACAGTTGCAGAGCCAGTTACAACATCACCACCAGCGAAAACTCCCTCTCTTGAGGTTTGTCCATTTTCATCAACTACAATACATTTTTTATTATTTATATCTAATCCAGATGTAGTTGCAGGAATAAGTGGATTTGGTGATGTACCTAAAGCCATTATGACAGTATCGACTTCAATTTCGAATTCGGATCCTATAATAGGTACTGGTCTTCTTCTACCCGATTCATCAGGTTCGCCTAGTTCCATCCTTTGACATCTGATGCTTTTTACCCATCCATCTTCATTTCCAATAATTTCAATAGGATTAGTTAAGAACTCAAATTTAATTCCTTCTTCTTTAGCATGGTGAACTTCTTCTACCCTAGCTGGTAATTCTTTTTCTGTTCTTCTATAAACTATCCAAACTTCTGCACCAAGTCTAAGTGCAGTTCTTGCAGCATCCATAGCAACATTTCCACCACCAATAACCGCTACTCTGCTGCCAACCTTAATTGGAGTATCATAATCTTCTCTAAAAGCTTTCATTAGATTATTTCTAGTTAGGAATTCATTAGCAGAAAATACTCCATTTAGATTTTCTCCAGCTATTCCCATAAACTTAGGGAGTCCTGCTCCTGAACCTATAAAGACAGCATGGAATCCCTCTTCGTTTAAAAGGGAATCAATGGTAACAGTTCTACCCACTATTACATTAGTCTCGATTTTTACTCCTAATTTCTTTAAATTCTCAATTTCTGGTTTTACTACCGTTTCTTTTGGAAGTCTAAATTCTGGAATCCCATATACTAATACTCCACCTGGCTCATGTAAAGCCTCAAATATGGTTACATCGTAGCCTTCCTTTGCCAAATCTCCAGCACATGTAATTCCTGCAGGCCCTGAACCTACAACTGCTACTTTAAATCCATTCTTTTCCTTAGTCTTTGCTAGATTGATGTTATGCTGCCTTGCCCAATCAGCGGCAAATCTTTCAAGTTTTCCTATGGAGACTGGTTCTCCCTTGATTCCTAGAACACATACTTTCTCACATTGTTCTTCCTGAGGACAAACCCTTCCACAAACTGCAGGCAAAGCTGTTTGTTCTGCAAGTACATGAGCAGCCTCTTCAAATTCACCTTCTGCAATATGTTTAATAAATCTGGGTATATGGATATTTACTGGACAATTGCCTACACAAGGATGATGTTTGCAATTCAAACATCTTTTTGCTTCAGCCATCGCTTCTTCTTCCGTATATCCTAAACAAACTTCATCAAAGTTTGTAATTCTTTCCTTCGGATCTTGTACTGAAATAGGAACTCTTTTAAATCTATCCATTAATTAGCACCTCCATGTTGGCATGTGCAGGTTTTTTCTTCACCGCGTTTTGCCAATTCTAATTCTTCTTCCCTATATTGGGCTAATCTCTTTAATGCTTCATCGAAATCTACAAGGTGTCCATCAAATTCTGGTCCATCTACACATGCAAATTTAGTTTCATTGCCAACGGTTACTCTACAAGCACCGCACATTCCCGTTCCATCTACCATAATTGGATTTAAACTAACGATAGTCTTAATTCCTAGTTTTTTTGTTAACAAACATACAAATTTCATCATTATCATCGGCCCAATGGCCACTACCAAATCGTATTCTTTACCTTGATTAACAATAAGCTCTTCCATAAGCCCTGTTACCATGCCATTGAATCCATAACTACCATCATCTGTGGCAATGTATACGTTTGCCGCTACCTCTCTCATTTCATCTTCAAGAATAATCAATTCTTTGGTCTTGGCACCAATTATAACATCTACGCCAATTCCATGCTCATGGAACCATCTAGCTTGAGGATATACAGGAGCTGCTCCAACTCCACCAGCTACAAATAAAACCCTTTGTTTTTTTACTTCTTCAATGTCTGCATTAACATAATCTGAGGGTCTTCCAAGGGGACCTACAAAATCTTTTAGGTAATCACCTTCATTAAGAGCTGCAATTTTCTTTGTAGAACTACCCATAGCTTGAATTACTATGTTTACAGTTCCTTTCTCTTTATCATAGTTACAGATAGTTAAAGGTATTCTTTCTCCAGCTTCATCAACTATAACTATGACGAATTGACCTGGTTGAGCAGAATTTGCAACCCTTGGAGCTAAAATGTCCATTGAAACAATGTTAGGGGCAAGATCTTTTTTCTCAACAATTTTATACAATAGAAACTCCTCCCTCACTATATTTTATCATAATTAATTATACATCATTTAGGGTAAATGTAAAAGTTTAGTTAATTATATGACTACCACATAATACATACCTATGAAATATTGAAATCATCTATCTGAAGTTAGAAAAGAGTCAATAGATTGAATTGTCATATAATTAACGATTTCTCCACAATTACTATAACACAAAGGAATTAGGAATTCAACTCATTGTGGAAATTTATATTTACTACATGTCTTTAATAACGTTGGTTACCCATTTCTTCGATATTAGCCTTGGCAAAGCAAACAGTGCTTTAACTATTTCTTCCGAATAGACTAATGGGGTCACAAGATATACTGGTAATTTAAATACGATGGCCCCCAAGAAAGCTAAAGGTACTCCTACTAACCAAACGGAGCCCATCTCCAATAACATGGAGAATTTGGTATCTCCTCCACCTCTGAGAACACCTACAATCACAGTTCCATTAAAAACTTTGATTGTGAAAAATAGTGCTAAAATATTTAGTAACTTTTTTGAAGTAGTATATAGCTGAGGAGTTAAATTTCTAAATAGACTTAAAATTATATCAGAGGTTAAATATAGGCCCGTTGCCAAAACTAGTCCAAGTGCCACCGATATTTTTAAAAATCGATTAGCATATTCAATAGCCATTTCCTCTTCATTAGCACCAATCTTATTGCCTACCATTACTGTGCATGCATTTCCCACCCCTCTAGTTATAACCATAAATATATTTTGAACAGTATTGAGAATCTGAACTGCAGCAGCTGCTTCCGTACCTATTTTTGCATAAGCTATAGAATACAATACTGTACCTAAAGACCACAATGCTTCGTTTACTATTACTGGATATGCAGTCTTTGCATATTTTTGAATGAAATTTTTGTTCCAATTGGTCAACTCTTTAATATTGGCAGCTAATGGACTGGAGCTGGAGTAAATAGTGTATAAAATAAGGCCTAATTCAACTACTCTGGCTATTAAAGTCCCATAAGCAGCCCCTTTTACCCCCAGCCGTGGAAAACCAAACTTACCAAATATAAGTAGGTAATTGAATATCCCATTGATTATGAAAGAAACTATGCTTACAACCATAGGCATTTTAGCATCTCCAATGCTCCTTGAAGCAACAGCATAGGAAAAACTGATTCCCGTTATAATATAACTAAAGGCAACTATTATTAAATAGTCGACCCCTAACTTGATGACTTCTGGATCCTCGCTAAATATGGTCATAATCCCTTCAGGTGTTATTAATGCTGCTAAAGTAAAAAATAAACCAATCACACTTGTAATGGTTAGGCATAAACCTAGTATTTTCTTGATATTCTTATAATCTTGCCTACCCCAAAACTGGGCTACAAATACTGCTGAACCAGTTGCAACTCCAAAAATAGTAACACTATAAAAGAAGAAAACTTGATTGGCAAGACCCACAGCTGCAAGACTTGCTTGCCCTAAGCTAGTAATCATAAGGGTGTCTAACATGTTCACTGATGAAGCTATCAAATTCTGCAAGGTAATAGGTAATGCTATATTAATCATTGATTTGATAAAATTCTTATCCTTCCAAATCTTACTCATATTACACCTCCGTTTTTGCTACAATCCTTTTATCCATTTTATAAGTTCATCCTTTTCTAAGTACCAACACACTATTAAGTTTTAAATCTTATTTAACAAGTATCAAGACTCTTAGCTTATTTTAAAGAGAATAATAGTTAATGTCAACTATATTTTGATTTAGGTCAAAGATTTTAATATTTATTTATGTTAAAATGTAAATACTAAAACATATGGAGGCATGGCTATGGAAAATAAAATAAATGGATGGAAAAATCAATCGACAACTAAAATAATAAATAGCTTAACTGATAATTACCATGAGTATTTTAGAAATATAATGAAGGAATTAACAACATTAACTACTACAATACTAAGAGTTCATGGCAGAACTCATAGAGAGTTATCCAAAGTCCACAGATTTTTTAGTATTATACAAATAAACTTAATCCAAAGGATGATTAAAGAAAAGGGTAATATATTCCCATTAATTAAGATATACGATAAAAGACCAAGACAAGATTTATTAGAAGAAATCTTAAAAGAAAAAGAATTACTGGAATCAGAAGAAGATAATATTAAAGAGCTATTTAATAAATTAAGTAAAGTAACTAACGGTTATTGTCCCCCAGAAGATGGATGTGCTACTTATAACAGGACTTATGAGAATCTAAAAGAATTAGAATCTAAAGTATTAGAGTATTTGAAAATAGAAAATGAAATATTATATCCAAGATTGGAAAAATAGCTAAAAAAGCGTAAAATTATACAATCCCTTCCCTATGGAAAGGGATTTTTTCCATATAATTGATAATATTTTTTATTTGATAATGTTTATCATTTGCTGAAATGGGAATAAATAATATAAAAATAACAACTAATAATATAGATAAAGGAGAGAAAAATATGGTTTTCAAATTACCAGAATTAAAATATTCTTATAATGCTTTAGAACCTCATATCGACGCATTAACAATGGAAACACATCATTCAAAACATCACAAAGCATATGTGGATAATTTAAACAAAGCTTTAGAAGGTCATGCTAAATCCCAAGAAATGGATATAGAAGAAATATTAAAATCCTTAACTGAACTACCAGAGGAAATAAGAACTGCTGTAAGGAATAATGGTGGTGGACATTATAATCACACATTATTCTGGGAGTTTATGTCCCCTGATGGTGGCGGAAAGCCCGAAGGAGAATTAGCAAATAAAATCGATGAAGACTTAGGTGGATTTGACAAGTTTAAAGAAGATTTCAAAAAAGCAGCCTTAGATCAATTTGGCAGTGGTTGGGCCTGGCTAGTTCTAAATAATGGTAGGATAGAAATAGTTTCCACCCCAAATCAAGACAATCCAATTTCACAAGGAAAAATTCCAATACTGGGCATCGACGTATGGGAACATGCTTATTATCTAAAATATAAGAATTTAAGGGGAGACTATGTTGACGCTTGGTGGAATGTGGTTAACTGGAAAAAGGTAGAAGAAATATTTAATAAAGTAAAATAATCAAATAGCTCTGCATTTGCAGAGCTATTAATTTCATCAATCGTATATAGATGGTAATTATTGAAATCCTAGCTATTGCCCATCTCCACTATAATATTATGGTGTAAACCATCATCTATTAATTTTACCCACTTATCTTTTATAGAAACCCCGTCTATCAACAACCTCCTAACACCTCTATTAACTTTATCTGGATTTTTTACTTCTATACTGTATTTAGTACTCTTATATCTATATTCAATGGTAAAGCCTTCCCAATCCTTTGGTATACATGGATTAATGAATAACTTATCCCTTTCTATGGAAAATCCTAGAATGTCCTCTAATCCAACCATGTACAACCAACCAGAGGAACCAGTATACCAAGTCCACCCCCCTCTACCCAAGTGTTGAGGATTGGTATAAACATCTGCAGCCACTACATAGGGCTCTACTTTATATTTAGCTACTTCTATAGGAGTTCTAGAATGGTTTATTGGATTAATTAGTTTAAAAAGATTATAAGCCTTGTCTCCCTCCCCTAGCAAAGCAAAAGCCTTTATTACCCAAGTAGCTGCATGGGTATATTGTCCACCATTCTCCCTAATTCCAGGTACATAGGACTTTATATATCCAGGTTCTATATCGGATATTTCAAAAGGAGGAGTTAATAATGCTATTAACCCTTCCTCTTCATTAATTAAATAATCTTCAACTGCTTTTAAAGCCATTTCTGACCTTTGCCTATCACCAGTACCAGAAATTACTGCCCAAGATTGAGATATGGAATCGATAGTACATTCACTATTTTCCTTAGAACCCAAAGGAGTGCCATCATCAAAGTAAGCTCTCCTATACCAACCTCCATCCCAACAATTCCTTTCTATAGCTTCTTTTATTTGCTCAATTATTATTTCGTACTTTCTTGCCCTATCTAAATCCTCCATCATATTGCAAATAGGTATGAAATCCTTTAGCACCTTTATTATAAACCAGCCTAGCCATACCGATTCCCCTTTCCCTTTATAGCCTACTTTATTCATGCCATCATTCCAGTCTCCTCCTCCCATCAGTGGCAGACCTCTTTCTCCAAATTTTAAAGATCTGTCGATGGCTCTAATACAGTGTTCGTATACTGTACCCATATCACCAGAAATACTTGGCACTTCATACCTTTCCTCTTCTGTTTCCTCAAGAATAGGACTTTCTATAAAGGGAACCTCCTCTTTTAATATACTCTCATCTCCTGTCACTTTAATGTATTTTGCTACTCCAAAAGGCAGCCATAATAAATCATCGGAATATTTGCTCCTAATCCCTTTATGAACCTCACTATCTGGTATTGGATGCCACCAATGCTGTATATCCCCTTCCTTATATTGGTGTTGACAGTTTCTTATAATCTGTTTTCTTGTCTTTTCGGGCATATGGTAGATGGCATTTATTGTATCCTGCATCTGGTCTCTAGCACCAAAAGCACCGCCTACCTGATAAAATCCAGCCCTTCCCCAGATTCTACAGGCAATTGTTTGGTACATTAACCAATTGTTGATCATATAATTCATTGTCTTATCAGGTGTATTTACTTGGATGGTAGATAATATTTGATTCCAGAATTGCTCTACCTCTTTTAAGGATTTCTTTGCATATTGAACATCCTTATATTTATTTATCAGTTCTAATCCTTTCTCTAATTTTTCCTCCACTCCCATCAAAAATGTAAATTCCTTAGTTTCGTTGGGCAGTAGGTTTATGTCTATCCTTATGGCAGCACATGTATTGTATCCAAATCCTACCCTATTAGATAAACTTACCCTCTGAATTCCATCTGGGCTTTCATAATTAGGAAAGCTGCCAATAAACTCCTTCCTATCTCCCGTATAGGAATGTATCTTTTCAGAACTGGATATGAATAAGGTGCTATTTTTAAATTCACTGTTAGCAGAATTCTTAACTATAAATACACTATCCTCTACATCCGTTTCCAATAACCTATCAGTTTCTTCATCTGAAACTCCCAACACAGGTCTAATATAATAAAATAAGCTGATTTTTCTGTCCTCTTTTGAGTTATTCTTTAACCTTACCAAACTGATTTTTATATTATCATTTATAGGCACGAATATGGTAAGCTCCTGATCTATCCCCTGGCTATGGTGGTGAAATCTAGTATATCCCATACCATGGGTTACTAGATAATCCCCATCATCTCTAACAGGTTTAGAGGTAATATTCCAGATTGATCCCGTTATTTGGTCCACTAAATAGATTATTTCGCCTGGTATATCTATTATGGAATCATTATGCCAAGGAGTTAATTTGTTTTCCCTACTATTTTTCGACCAAGTAAAGCCTCCTCCCAGTTCTGTAACTATTGTTCCAAAATCCCTATTAGCTATTACATTTACCCAAGGCATAGGGGTATATATATCTTTAGATAGTTTTATAGTGTACTCTTTACCATCTTTTGAAAATCCTCCATAACCATTATAAAAATCTAAATCTACATCAAGATATTTTACAGGAAACTCCATCAATTTGCCATCATATCTCCTCATAGGTGGGAGCTCATTTTTAATACTCTTAATCTTAACTCCTTCTTCAGCTTTAATTACAATCCTTGCCCAATGGTGTAAGAGGGCAATATCCTCTTCTGGCATATTGCTCTTGTTTCTGATGAATATTCCTCCAGAAACATTTAGGATATTACCTCTCCTTTCGTTAACAATTTCCTGTATATTTTCAAATATGGGCTGAAAATACATACTTTCTTCTTCGTTTAAAATGACTAAATCTACTTTCAATCCCTTGTAAGACCAATATTCATGAGCATCTAATAGTTGAACTAAAGTACTAATGCCCTCCATTGATTTGATTTTAACTAAAACTATGGGATTATCTCCTGAAATCCCATAAGCCCACAGCCCCTCTTTCCCCTTTATATTTTGCTTCAGTATGAGCATATAAGGTTGTTTTATATTCTCATTTAAATAGAATAAACAAGGTAGCAATTCTTCATATAGTCTTGAATTTAGTTTATTTAAACTTAAATAACCCATTTCCGCTTGAGACTTGGTCTTAAACAAGTCTAATGCAATTTTAAAGCTGGTCTTATTATTAAATTTCCTTAAAATATCTATAGCTTCATCCTTACTATTGGTTAAGGCAGAAATGAAAAATATTTCGATTTTTTCTTTAGGTTCCAACTTTATTTTTTTCCCAATGCTCATAATAGGGTCTAATACTATTCCAGAAGAATTAGTAAGCCCTTTAATAATTCCCATTGGAACCTTAAGGAAACCTCCCCTACCTATGAAATTCCCCCTATTTGTCTCGTAATAAAACCTATCCTCACCTTTTATGAAAGTTCTTACTCCATGAAGAATCCACCTATCTTCTCCTTTATCTCTATTCCTTCTGTGGGCTAAAATGCATTTTTCCTCCTCAAGGATTTCCGTTTCAACAAACAGATTATTGAAAGCTGGGTGAGCTAAATCGGCTTCTAACCTTTCTCCTACTATTTCAAAATAGCTTATAACTTCAAGTAATGCCTCTTCTTCCCTATTATTATATAGCCTTATTCTCCTAACTTCTCCCGCTTCCTCAGGCAGTAAAAACACGTCCATTTCCGTTTCAATTTCCCTGTCCTTTCGCCTAAAACTTGCCTTATAAGGTGAAAACTCCACGCTATAATAGTCTGGTTCTTTATAAGTAGGAGCGTAAGCTGCTGACCACAGATAGTTATCCTTTAAATCCCTTATATATATAAACTGACCGTAGGGAATAGACAAAAAATCTCTCCTCCACCTGTTTATAAAGATATCCCCATTCTTTGAAAATCCTTCACCCCTATTGTTTATCATTAACGTATAATCATTTGAAGCCAATAGGTGGCATTTTATATCCTTTAAAAACTCTTTACCATAGATTCTCCTTTCCCATTTTTCCTCTCTCTTTCTTTTAATAGGGATTTCTTCAATCCTGTCACTTTCCTTAGTTATTAATGGATTTAATGGAATCTTTTCCTGCATTAATATTTCTCCGCATTTCATATGAGGATCTCGGTGGAATCTATTTATTAATATTCCATTATTTATATAATTGTTTATAGCTGCAAATATCATCCCTTGATGGTGACTCATATAGGATTTGACGAGGCCTTTATCTAAATGGGAAGGTAGTCTATTAATGCTATAGTCTACCGCTTCGTAAAATCCATATTCCCCATACAAACCTTCATCTTTTAACCTCTTAATATTTGCTATAGCTTCTTTTCGCATAAAATTTAAGGCTAAAAAGGTAGAGTAAGGTGATACCACTAATTCATCCTTTAAACCTCTTTGAAAACCTAAAGTGGGAACTCCAAAGGCCTTATATTGATAGTTAAACAGATTATCAAAGGCAAAATAACCCGATTCAGATATTCCCCAAGGTATATTATTTTTATCTCCATAGTCTATCTGAATACTAATAGATGTTCTATAAGTTTCGTCTAACAATGTATTTTTATAATTTTTTAACACTAAAGATGGCATTAAATACTCAAACATTGTGCCAGACCAGGAAGCAAGGCACATATACTTCTTATCCACTATTATAGGCCTACCTAATCTCTCCCAGTGTTTCAACGGTACCTCTCCCCTAGATATGGCAATATAACTTGTAATACGGGATTCAGAGGCCAATAGATCATAATGTGAGTTTAATACCTTATCCTCTTTAACATTATAGCCAATATAAAAAAGATCTTTTACTTCATCGTATAGAGGGGCAAATTTAGTGCTGTCAATTAAACTCTCTATCCTATGGATTAAATCTAATATTTTACCCTTTTCTTCGTAGCCTTCCATATACTCCTTTAGTCCTTCCTTCAATACTATTAAATAGGATATGAAATTACCGCTATCCACTGTGGATACAAAAATAGGCATTAAGGGTTCCAAGGTTTCCGTATCATACCAATTATAGAGATGCCCTTCCCATTTTTCCATTTTTTCAATCGTATTTAATGTTAAACCGATTAATTCAACCATCTTATTAGTAGTAATAAAACCTAAGTCCCTGCTAGACAGTATGGAAAGCAAGTAAAAGCCTATATTAGTGGGAGAGGTCCTATTGGCAACTCCATTATAAGGATATTCCTGAAAGTTATCTGGTGGAAGATAATTGTTTTTGTCATCTGTAAAGGTTTCGTAAAATTTCCAGGTTCTTTCTCCAATTTCCTTTAATAATTTAAAATCCTCCTCATTTCTTTCAATTGTTTCAATTTCTTCCCTGCTGCTTTCATATGCTAATACTGGGCCAAAAGACCAAAGTATACTTATAATTAAACTAATCATCATATTAGACGGATTAAATATTAGAGTCAATAACAATAAGGCAAGTGATATAATAATATTTGCCCTCATCAATTTAAAATATCCGATCAGATCATTAGCTGATTTTCTTTCCATATCAAAGGCAGTAGTCCACTCTAATAGATTCTTCTTAGAGATAAATACTCTATAAAGGGTTCTTGTTATAGCATCTATCATCATTATGCATTCATGAGGTAAGAATAGGAAGTTCAGTGCTCCTTGATATAAATGGGATTTATAGCCATATATTATATTCCCATTTAATTTTATTTTTCCTATCTTAAATCTTCTATGAAACAACACTTCAATTGTCATAGTTATTAAAGGCAAATGTAGAACTAATATGGATAACCCTAACCAAATATAAATATTTCCTGGGAAAAAGGTTAATCCTAACAATATAATTAACAATAGCGACACAGATAAAAGGCTTCTTCTCATATTGTCTAATATTTTCCACTTTGATAAAAGGGATATCCTCTCTCCAAAAGTGCCACTAAGCCATCTAATTAACTGCCAATCGCCCCTTACCCATCTATGTTGCCTCATTATATAAGAACTATATTTTTCTGGATAACCATCAATCAATTCTATATCCTTAGCCAATCCGACTCTAATCAAGCTACCTTCTAAAAGGTCGTGGCTTAATATGGAATTTTCAGGTATAACATGATTTATACAATTTCTGAATACTTCCACATCGTAAATCCCTTTTCCTGTAAAAATTGCCTCACCAAATAGATCCTGATAAATATCCCATGAAGCCTTACTATAAGGATCAATGCCACCAGCACCAGCAAATATCCTTGTAAATAAGGATTTATTGCTGTACTCAATATTCACCAATATTCTAGGTTGGATTATCCCATAACCTTCCGTAACCACGTTCTTTTCTTTGTCCACAAAACCTTTATTCAAGGGATGAGAAATAGTGCCTATTAACTTCCTGGCCCCGTCTATAGGCAGTATAGTATCTGAATCCAAGGTAATAACATATTTTATTTTACCTTGAAGTTTTGAGATATCTCCAGAAATAGTATTAAAACTAGTATCTTTATCACCTAATAGCAGATTATTGAATTCAACTAAAGCTCCCCTTTTTCTCTCCCATCCAATCCACTTATCCTGGGTTTCCGAATAGACCCTTTCCCTATGGAGAAAATAAAATATATCTTCCTTGTAAGCATATTTTTCATTTAATCTTTTTATGGCTTCAAGTCCTTTATGGATTATCTTTTCATCTTCTATAGCCATCTTTGAATCATCATCTTTAAAATCTCCTAATATGGCAAAATACAAGTTGCTTAATCTATTAGATAGATAGAAGGTTTCTAAATTATTAACCAATTCCTCCAACCTATACTCATCTGGAATTAAGCTTGGAACTACAACAAAAGTAGCCAGATCTTCTGGTATTCCATCTTTGTAGTCAATCTTAGGTAATATTTTAGATTTTACCTTCTTGGAATAATAGTGGTTAATTAGATGAATGGAAAGGGTCATAGCTGGGATAAAAGTTACAATAAATATCAGAATTGCCCAGAATATATTTCCTACAATATATCCATATCTGGCAAATAAGAATGCTAATATTAGGGAAATAAAGGCTATTGGTAGTATATACCTAATAGGGTTTAAATACATATTGGCCTTTTTAACATCCTCTCCGAAAAAGTCAAATAACTTTTCCCTTCCTCTATCCAGAAGATAATACCCTATATGGGCTCTTTTATCAGTAATGCCACTTTTCCATTCTTCTTTAGCAAATTCCAATACCCTTTTAGATAATGAAATTTCTTGAACATTAAATCTTTCCGCTAACTTCTGTATTTCATGCCTATAATACGCTTTAGATGTAGAATCCATATTTTCATATACTTTTAACGGGTCTTCCATTAAAACTTTCTCCACCATGCTAATGGAATTAAAAATTTTCTCCCAATTTAATGAGGAAAGTTTCCTCAATGAAGTTATACAGTAGCTTAAGGATACCCTATATTTTGATTGATTAATATATTCATTTTCTAGGATCTTCTCTACGCTTCTTCCCACATAGTCCAGTTTTTTATTCATCCTATTTAATATCAATTGGAAATCTTCTTTTTCTTCTCTTATCCTTTTGGCAAGCCTCTCTATTTCCCTAAATTCCATACTTGGCAAATTTTCGATAATCCTTTCAATTTTTTCATCTTCGCTTAAATCCCAGCTATCTACCATTTTCCATGAATGCCTAATTTTAATTAGATTTAATGAGATATTCCCAATCCACTCCATTAAACCTAAAACAATATATCTAGAAAACTGGTGTATCTCGTCCAAGGACAAAATATCCCCTCTTTGAAAATCGTTAATGAATTCTATCAGATTTTCTTCGGTAATACTTCCTGCCCCTTTTGATATTAGTTCCAAAGCTAAAATATATATTCTGGGATAACCTTTATACTTCCCAGAATCGATTATGTTTAATAAAATCTTTCTTTCACTTTTAATATTCTTCTTTAGCTCCTTGTAGTTTAATTCAATTAAGTAGAAATTATCTAACAGCCAGTCTGTCCCTTTAGGTAAGGAGTTACCCTCAGATACATCCCTATTAAACTCTAAATATGCCTTTTCTATCTCTTTAAAGCATCTATCCAATCTATTTAGAAAAAAATATTTTGTATTCCCCTTTCTCACACTTCTATATAGAATATGGTTATCTTCATTCATCATTGGTCCATACTCCATCCGCATATTTGTCCTTCCTTTCACCTACTATATTGTCCAGTTATCCTTTTAAAAGCTTAGTAATTCGATCATGGTATTTTGACCACAGCTCTTCTGCATACTCTTCATCATGTCCTTCTATAAATAGATTAAGCTTTGGCTTTTCTTCATCGGGAACAACTAGTACCCAACCTTTGTTATCCATAAATCTAATTCCCTCTTTTAGCTCTATTCCTGCTTTTCCATCACCTGTCAATCTTCTAATTATGTTGCCTTTTTCATCCCATTTACAGGGAATTTCCTTCATTAAATAGAAATATTCCGGTAGCTCCTGTAGCAATTGGTTTAACACCATATTATTTCCTATCAGGTAATCTATTATCTTCCCTGAGGCCCAAATACCATCAAAGTTTAGTATGTATTGAAATTCCAAATCCTTTTTCCACATAGTACCTATTAAATCTGAAATATTAGATTTAGCATAAGTAATACTGCCATCATATTTGCTTCCTATTTTTTCAACGATTCGGGGGAAATTATATGGCACAATGGCTTCTTTGATTTCTCCAGTTTTAAATCCTATGAGTAGAGATAACATATAATATCTTTCACCCTTAATTATATTAAATCCATCGGTTAAAGCTATGCTTTCCCCATCATCACTATAAAGTATTCCTAGGTCTAAATCTTCATCTAATACCATATTTTTTAAACCATCTATTCCGAAAACCTTGATGTCATCTACTACACTCACCAAACAGCCCATTTTTTTCAAAAATTTTTCTGCTAGAGCAGCTATATTTCGAGATTTAGATCCAATAGCTATTTTGGGCCTTTCTTGCCTTATCTTATAAATGTTTTTCAGCCTATTAATTCCTTCTTTTATATAAATAGAAGAAAAGTTATTAATATGGACTATATCCTCTATTTCTTCCCCATTGCATCTTTTATAGTCTTCTATGGCCATAGTGTTTTCGATCTTTCTTTCCATTCCTTTATCTATATTAATGCCTTTATCACCAATTATCTCAATATATACTAATCCCCGATCAACATCACCTGTTCTAATATGAACTCCACCATGAGCTTTAACATGTCGTACACTAAATCTGCACATTGGTAAAGAACTTTCTTCCATATCTACTACTAAGGAACCTGTTGAAAGGATTCCTGATATAATGGAATTTTTTATGGACTTAGATAGATTGTAGTCGTCACTATTTACTACATAAATCCCTTCAAAATTTATAACCGTTGCTAAACTAGCCCCTAATTTAATTGCTAATTCCGGGGTTATAGTGCTATTATAAATTCCCGATATATTTCTTGATCCAAAGAGCCTTCTGGCAGCTTTTTCTTCCCATACCAAATTTCCATTTAAAACCGTACCTTCTTCTATAGTTTTATGGGGCCATACCTTTACTTTAGGCTTTATGGTGGAGTTTCTGAATATTTTAGAATTAACACCTATTACCGCCTCTTCAAAAACTCTACTTCCTTCCTCAATTCTCCCATTATTACATACTACAGCTTTTCTGATTTCACAGTTATTTGAAATTATTACATTATCCCATACAATACTCCTTTTTATTGAACTGCCCTCCCCCACAAAACAGTTACTGCCAATTACTGAATAGGATTCTAAAACTACTCCTGACTTTATTATTGAATTTTTGCCTATGTAAACGGGTGGATATATTTTAGCTCCTTTTTCGATTATAGTCCCTTCTCCTACCCATATTCCTTCCCTTTGACTTTTGCCTAATAGATATTGTCTTTCCTTCTGGGTAAATATATCCTCATGAGTATTTATATAGGATTTTAAATCTCCTACATCACACCAATAACCTTCTCCTACATATCCATACATGGGCACATTATCTTCAAGCAATTTTGGAAACAGATCCTTGCTAAAATCGAAATTCTCACCTTTCCTATAGTACTGGAAAACTTCAGGTTCTAAAATATATATGCCTGTATTTATATTATCGCTAAACACTTCTCCCCAACTGGGTTTTTCCAAGAAACGTAAAATCTTTCCTCCGTCATCGGTTATAACTAGTCCATATTCTAATGGGTTAGGCTCCCTCTTTAAAACTAATGTGGCTTTTGAACCCTTTTTTTTATGAAATTCATAAGCTTTCTGTAAATCTATATCGGTAAAAGCATCTCCACTGAGAACGATTAAGGTGGTGTCTAAAAACTCCTCTGCATTCTTTACACTGCCACCTGTCCCTAAAGGCTTTTCCTCTATGTAATACTTGATATTCACATCAAATTTGGAACCATCTCCAAAATAATCCATAATCATATTAGGTAGATAATATAATGTAACTGCTATATCTTTTATTCCATGTTTTTTAAACAGTTCCACTCCATATTCCATTACGGGCTTATTAAAAATTGGTACCATAGGTTTAGGTAAATCACAAGTTAAAGGTCTAAGCCTAGTACCAATTCCTCCAGACATGATAATCCCTTTGATTATAATCACTCCTTCCCTTTAATGCTATTAAACAATATTTTGTGGATTATTTGTATTTTTTATTCATAATGAAATATGGAGGAAATAAAAAAACTCTTTTCATGCTTAAATAAGCTTGAAAAGAGTTTTCATTTATATAATTATTTAATATTATTTTCATCTGCCATCAAATACTCAATTAACAATTTAATATTATTCTCTATCCCATCTATATGGGTTCTTTCATAATGGTGAGTAGCATCTACCCCTAATCCTATGCAAGCAAAGTTAGCGTCTACACCTTGTAACATGGCTAGACTTGCATCTGATCCATATCTATAATGAACATCCACATTATATTTAATATTGTTTTCTTCTGCTAATTGAACCAACCTATTTCTAAATCCAAAATCGTAAGATGTACGGCTATCCTTAGCCAGTATAGTAACGCTTTTTTCATCGGAAGTATGGTTTCCGCCAACAGTTCCAATATCTAAAGCCAATATTTCAGTAGTTCCTTCTGGAATTCCATATAAACCATGCCCCATTTCTTCATAATTGCTGATAAAGAAATGAGTTGTTCGTTTTGGAGTAAGGTTATTATCTACTAAATATTTTATTGCTGCAAACATAACGGCTACACAAGCCTTATCGTCAAGATGTCTAGACTTAATATATCCATTTTCAGTTATAATTGGTCTTGGTTCAAAGGAAACGAAGTCTCCTACTGCTATTCCTAATTTTTTTACATCATCAACTGAACGAACATCTTCATCAATTCTAACCTCTATAGTCTCCTCAGTTCTTTCTACTTGAGATACTACATCAGAATATATATGAATTGAAGCTTTCTCAGGTAATATGGTGCCAGTATAAACTTTTCCTTTTCTAGTTTTTATATATACATTTTCTCCTTCAACGGAGTTCCAAGAAAACCCACCAATATTGGAAAGTTTTAACCTTCCATTAGATTTTATTTCTTTTACTATAGCACCCAATGTATCGATATGTGCAGATATCAGCCTTTCATTCCCTTCTTCTTGTCCTTTAATGGTTCCGTAGATGGCCCCTTTATTGGTTTTACTTACTGTAATACCTAAAGATTCAAATTCTTTTTCTAACCTATCCATAGCCTCAGAAGTATCTCCACCTGGACTATTAATCTTTAATATTTCAAGCATTAAATCTAAGGCATATTTCATATCAATATTCATATCGATCTCCTCCGTTCTCATTCTACTATATGACATGCTACAAAATGACCTGGTTTTTTCTCTTCAAATTGAGGTTTTACCTCTTTACAAATATCCTTTCTATTTCTGCATCTTCCATAGAAAACACAACCAGGACCTGGGTTAATAGGGCTAGGGACATCTCCCTCTAACATGATACGCTCTCTCTTAATTCCAACCTTTGGAATAGGAATAGCAGACAATAATGCTTGAGTATAAGGGTGTAGTGGGTCTTCGAATATTTTATTGTATTCAGTTAGTTCAACAATATTTCCAAGATACATTACTGCAATCCTATCACTTATGTGTTTAACTACACTTAAGTTATGGGCTACAAATATATAAGTTAGACCTAATTTTTCCTGCAACTCATCTAATAAATTCAATATCTGAGACTGGATACTTACATCAAGGGCTGAAACTGGTTCATCTAATACTATAAACTCTGGGTTTAAAACTAATGCCCTAGCAATTCCAACCCTTTGTCTTCTTCCACCGTCTAACTCGTGAGGATAGGAATTTATTAGTCTTTTTTCCAAGCCTACAAGTTCCATAGTATGTTTTACTCTTTCTTCAATTTGATTTTTAGGAACTACACCCTTATTTACATATAGAGGGTCAGCTATTAATTCAAAAACGCTAAGCCTTGGATTTAAGGAGGAATAAGGGTCTTGGAAAACTATTTGCATTTTTTTTCGCATTTCCTTCATCTGCTTATTATTGTATTTTACAATATCTTCGCCTTTATAAATCACTTGCCCAGATGTTGGCTCGTGGAGTCTAAGGATGGCTCTTCCAGTTGTAGATTTCCCACAACCCGATTCTCCCACTAAGCCTAACGTTTCTCCCTTCTTTACCTGAAAGCTTATATCGTCTACAGCATGCAGTGTGCCTCCTTTAGTATTAAAATACTTTTTTAGATTCTTAACATCTATTAATACGTTTTCCATTTATTTGCCCTCCTTTATTCCCTTATCATATAAAAGGCAGGAAACGAAATGGCCTTCTTCCACTTCTATTGGTTCAGGAACTCTTTTTTTGCATATTTCCATACAATTTATACATCTAGGATGGAATTTACATCCAGTTGGTAAATTTGAAGGGTCAGGTGGAGAACCAGGTATTACATCTAGTTTATCCTTATCTTCATCTAAACTAGGTATCGAATTAAATAATCCTATTGTGTATGGATGAAGGGGGTTATTATAGATTCTTTCAACATTACCGTATTCCACTACGCTTCCAGCATACATTATAGCAACATAGTCACAAGTTTCAGCAACTACTCCTAGATCGTGAGTAATAAGAAGCATTGAAGTGTTAAATTTAATCTTTAATTCTTTCATAAGCTCTAATACTTGAGCTTGAATAGTAACATCCAAAGCAGTAGTAGGCTCATCAGCTATAATCAACTTAGGATTACATGCTAATCCCATTGCAATAACGACCCTTTGTTTCATACCACCGCTAAATTCGTGAGGATAATTGTCAAATCTTTCTTTTCTGATGCCTACTGTTTCCAGCATAGCTTCAGCTCTTTTTCTCAATTCATCCTTTGGTAAATCTTCATGTAGCTTTATTACCTCTTCAATTTGTTCCCCTACAGTCATAATCGGGTTTAACGAGGTCATAGGATCTTGGAATATCATTGATATCTTATTTCCTCTAATCTCTCTCATTTCCTTTTCAGTTTTTTCTAATAGGTTTTCACCTTCAAAATATATTTCACCACTTACGATTCTTCCTGGGGGATTTGGAACTAATCTCATAATTCCTAAAGCTGTTGTAGTTTTACCAGCTCCAGTTTCACCAACAAACCCTAAGGTTTCTCCTTCTCTAATCTTTAAATTCAAATTATTTACAGCCTTATTAGTTCTTTCATCTGTAACATATTCTATGCTCAAGTTTTTGATTTCCAATAAGTTTCCCATATATAGAACACCTCTCTATTGCTTTAATTTTGGATCTAGCGCATCTCTTAAGCCATCCCCTAGTACGTTAAAAGCAAAAATAGTGATTACTATCGCAATACCTGGAAATAGGGTTAAGTGAGGATAATTCCTTATATACATTCTGCCTCCCGATAACATAGCTCCCCATTCAGGAGTAGGCGGTTTAATTCCTAAACCTATAAAGCTTAAACCTGCTGCTGTCAATATTGCTAGTCCAATTCCTAGAGTTGCTTGTACTATTACAGGTGCTAAACAGTTTGGTATTACGTGTTTAAATATTATCCTTAAATCGCTTGAACCGGTAGCTTTAGCAGATTCAACAAATTCCTGATTTTTTATAGAAATTACTGATGCTCTAACTATCCTTGCATATTGGGGAATAGAAGATACTCCAACAGCAATCATAAGATTTATCAGACTGTTCCCTAACGCTGCAACAATTGAAATAGCCAGTAACATTTGTGGAATAGATAAAAGTATATCCATAATTCTCATGATAACATTATCTACTTTCCCAGAAAAATAACCAGCTACAGCACCTAAAAAACCACCAACTACTACTGCAATGCCAACTGCTATTACTCCTACCTGTAACGAAATTCTAGAACCATAAATAATACGGCTAAATATATCTCTACCAAATTCATCAGTGCCAAATAGATGCTTTAAGCTAGGTGTTTGAAATGTATTTTGAAGATCTTGTTCATCATACCCATAAGGTGCTATAATATTAGCAAAAATTGCTACTAATATTAGTATAACAAGTATTACTAAACCGATTATGGCTAATCTATTCTTCTTCAATCTCATCCATACGCCCATTAATTGACTATTGCTTTTATTCTTATTTTTTTTCCCATTGGCTACAGCTTTTGTTTCTGCCATTTATTTTTCCCTCCCTTGCTAATTATTTATATTGAGTCTTAACTCTTGGATCGATATATGCATAATATAAATCAACCATCAAGTTAACAATACAGAAAGTAATAGATATTACTAAAACACTTCCTTGTACCATTGGGAAATCTCGCATTTTAATTGAATCAACCATTAATCTTCCAATGCCTGGTATTGAAAAGATAGTTTCTGTAAGAACAGCACCACCTAATAATCCTCCAAATTGAAGCCCAATACTAGTTGAAATTGGTATTAAGGCATTTCTAAAAGCATGCTTTAACACTACTACTCTTTCCTTTTGACCCTTTGCCCGTGCAGTTCTTATATAATCCTGTCCAGATACTTCTAACATGCTAGAACGAGTCATACGAGCTATAATCGCTACAGATTGGGCTCCTAAAGAAACTGCTGGTAAAATCATATGTTTAAATGACGCATAACCTGACGATGGAAGTACCTTTAACTGAACGGAGAAAAACAGTATAAGAAGAAGTCCTAGCCAGAATACTGGCATTGAAATCCCTATTAAAGCAAATGCCATAGTAACATTATCAAAAAATGAATATTTCTTTACAGCAGAAATTATACCTATAGGTATTCCTAATATAATAGCAAATAGCACAGAACTTGCAGCAAGTTTTATAGTTGATGGAAATGCAGCAATTATCTCCTTCATTACAGGCTGTCTGGTAACATAGGAATTACCTAAATCCTGATGAAGGATTAACTTCTTCATATAATTAAAATATTGAATTAAAAAGGGTTTATTTAACCCCATCTCTTCCCTTAACTGTTCTACAGCTTCCTCAGGTGCAGATTCCCCTAATACTAATCTAGCAGGATCTCCTGGGGTGATGTACATCAATGTAAAAACGATAAACGTTACTCCTAAAAGAACTGGTATTAACATCAAGAGCCTTCGTAAAATATATTTAATCATCTCTTCACTCCTCTCATGGTGTTATTATTATAACAAGGGTGCATTTCTACACCCTTGTTATAATTTCATTATTCGCCAAATGTTATTCTATATAGTGGGTGGAACCCAAATGGAGTAAGTTTTAGATTCTTAACATATTTTTGTGAACCTATTATAGCTTCACCATGACATAATGGAATCCATGGAGTTTCCTCAGCATGTATTTCTTGAATTTCATAATAAATTGCCTCTCTTTCAGGAGAATCCTTCATCCTTCTACCTTGTAGAAGTAGTTCATTTACTCTATCATTTTCAAAGAATGAGAAGTTTGCTCCTGCTCCCAATGTCTCTTTACTTAATGGTCCATAAAGAGCTAAATCAGGGTCTGAAGATTGGCCTGTCCATCCTATAATAAACATTTCTTGTTCTCCATTAGCTAATTTCTCTAAATAGCTTCCCCATTCAAGTATCTCAACTTCTACTTCAATTCCAACCTCTTTAAGTTGGCTTTGAATAATAGTTGCCATATCTATTCTTTCTTGTTTTTCATTGGTCCAAAGTTTTGTTTTAAATCCATTTCCATATCCTGCTTCTGCAAGAAGTTCCTTAGCTTTTTCCACATTATATTCGTATTGTTTAATATTAGAATTATAGTAATTTATATTTGGTGACATAGGACCTATAGCTACACTGCCCACGCCTTTCCAAGCAGTTTCTACAATAGATGGAATATCTAATGCGTAACGAATTGCTTGTCTAACTCTAACATCATTAAATGGTTCTTTTTTGTTGTTAAATCCTAAATATTGAGTTTGGTTATCAACCAATCTTGTTAGTTGAAGATCTTCATTTTCTTCTATTCTTTCTATATCATTTGCTGAAATTTCATAAGCAACATCCACTCCGCCACTTTCAAGCTCTATAGTTCTATTAGTAGCTTCAGGAATTGCTCTTATTACCATTTTCTTGAAGGCTGGTTTTTCACCCCAATAATCTTCAAATCTTTCAAGTTCTATTCTATCTCCTTTTTTCCAATCTACAAATTTAAAAGGACCAGTTCCTACTGGATTCATTGCATAATTATCTCCAGCTTCTTCTACAGCTTTTTGACATAATACACTTGCACCAGGATGCATTAAATTATATAAGAAACCAGTATTTGGATTCTTTAATTTAAAAGAAAATGTAGCATCATCAATAATTTCAAAACTATCTACATCAATATCGCCAAATAGATTTGCTACAGCTGGAGAAGTTGCAGCCCTTTGAAGACTAAATACAACATCATCTATTGTCATTTCCTCTCCATTATGGAATTTAACACCTTTCTTAATTGTGAACTTATAAGTTACATCATCTACTTGTTCATAACTTTCTGCTAATGATGGAACCAATTCACCATTGTCATCTAAAGCAAGTAGGCTGTTGTAAATTTGAACCATTACATTTGAAGCTGCTACTTCATTTACTGCGTGGGGATCTAATGATTTTGCATCATAAGCAGTTGCTACTATCAATTCATCTTTTTGTGTAACATCTGTCTCATTACCTCCACCACAACCAACTAAACTAGTTAGCATTAGTGCTACAGTTAATACTAATACTATTTTTTTAGTAATTTGTTTTGACATTAAGTTCCCTCCTTATTTTTTTTAAATTATTTAATTAAATAATTATTTAAAAAAAAAATTTTTGCCAAGTTATAACTTATTGATAATCTAATAACCTTTTAATAAAATTGATATTTTTCTAACAATTTTAGCC
The DNA here is from genome assembly GCF_900106765.1 of Tepidimicrobium xylanilyticum. NCBI lineage: Bacteria > Bacillati > Bacillota > Tissierellia > Tissierellales > Tepidimicrobiaceae > Tepidimicrobium > Tepidimicrobium xylanilyticum. The sequence goes on along the minus strand of NZ_FNNG01000008.1, from coordinate 66,670 downwards.
ATTTTTGTAGTTTATATATTTTCTTTTACATTTAATTCAATTATCTTTAATATTACTTGTACAGCTTTTTCCATAGCAACTACGGGAATATACTCATATTTCCCATGGTAGTTGTGTCCACCTGTAAAAATATTAGGACAAAGTAATCCTTTATAGGAAAGCATTGCTCCATCTGTTCCTCCTCTTATAGGAACAATTATAGGTTTGATGCCTAAATCTTCCATTGCTTTCTTTGCCAGCTCAATAATTCTGATGTTTGGTTCGATCTTTTCCTTCATGTTGTAATAGGTATCCTCAATTTTTAGTGTGATTATATCTCCATACCTTCTATTTAAAAACTTAACTATTTCTTCCAAGTCCTCTTTTTTCTTATTAAACTTGTTCTTATCGTGGTCTCTTATTATATACTCAATTTCTGTTATTTCTACAGTCCCTTTAAATCTAGTTATATGATAGAATCCCTCATATCCTTCAGTAAATTCTGGTCTTTCATTTACAGGAAGCATACTATTTAATTCCATACCAACAAGTATAGAATTAATCATCATATTTTTGGCTGTCCCCGGATGGATATTGGTACCTCTTATAGTGATCTTTGCTGCAGCCGCATTAAAGTTTTCATAATTTATCTCACCAATAGGACCGCCGTCTACAGTATAAGCAAAATCTGCATTAAACCTTGCAACGTCAAAATGATCTGCTCCTCTACCTATTTCCTCATCTGGGGTAAACGCTATCTTAATGGTTCCATGAGGTATGTCTGGATTTTTTATTAAATATTCTACTGCAGCTATTATTTCAGCTATCCCAGCTTTGTTATCAGCTCCAAGTAAGGTAGTACCATCAGTGGTAATTATGGTTTCACCTATATAATTTTTTATATGTGGAAAATCTTCCACTGATAACACTATATTTTTCTCCTCATTGAGTACAATGTCTTTACCATCGTAATTTTCTACTACTTTTGGTTTTACATCTTTGCCGGGCATATCAGGTATAGTATCCATATGGGCAATAAAACCAATGGTCGGTACCTCTTTATCAATATTAGAGGGTAAGGTTGCCATAACATAACCATTTTCATCAACGATTACATCTGATAGACCTAGTTCTTCCAATTCTTTGCCAAGCATTTTAGCAAATTCCAACTGAGTTTTGGTACTTGGCACAGTTTTGGACCTGTCATCTGATGCTGTGTCAATTTTTACATATCTTAAAAACCTTTCCACAACAGCCGACACAATATAACCTCCTTTTTACTGAACTTCCACTACACATGTAATCTATGTAATAAGAAATCAGCAATATGTAATATGTAAACAGAATAAAAATAGTTTCGGGCATGTTTTGGTCATGTCCTTTATTCTCTGAATAAGAATATCATAATTTTTTTGAGATGTCAAACAATATTTAATTCGGACTATTATAGCAATTTTAGCCATAATTATTTATAATTTAATGATTTACATCGTTAAACACAATATTTTAATTTTTCTAGCATATTTTTGTTAGAAAAATTTTAATTATGTGATAAAATTAAAATATAAATAAGGAGGGATAACCGTTGAAGATCGGGATAGTAGGCACCATTGAACCAATAGATAAGATTCTGAAAGTCATTGATATGTATTACTCTAATGTTGATCCAATTATCTATACTATAAATCGGGTTAGTGAAGTACATGATATTATACATGAATGCATGGACTTAAGTAATGGTATCCTGTTTACAGGGGCAGGAGTGACATCAGAAGTTGAAAAATCAATAAACTTAACTGTTCCCTATGAAACCATACAAAGGGACGGCAGCAGCATAATGAAAGTCTTTTGGAGCATAAGCCAGGATGGCAAAATTATTGACAATATGAGTATAGATTTTTTAGAATGGGAATTGATATACGAGATTGTAGATGAGTTTGGTTTACATGTGAAAAATATTTATAATAAGCCTTTTAATCCTGAAACTCCTGAAGTAGAGTATGAAGACTGGCATCTATCTTTGTATAATAAGGGTAAAATTGATATAATTATTACAGCTTTTGGCTCCATTTATAGTAATTTATTATCTCTTAATCTGCCTGTTTATAGACTAGATTTAACTGTACCTCTTATTAAAAAATCAATGGACAACCTCATACATAAAATAAAGAACAAAGAAATGGAAGCCAATCAAATAGGCATTCAAGTAATCAAATTTAAAAATGTTATGGAATCCAATATAACAGAATATCAAGCTATGGTGATGGCTAATGCTGTAGAGAAAGAGTTGATTGTCTATGCAAAAGAGGTACAGGGAAGCATTCTGAAACTGGACAATCACCATTTTATGATCTGCAGCACAAAAAGAACTCTCGAAAATAGTCAGAATTTAAATTTTTATCATAATATAGTAAATAGATTGAAAAAGAATAATATTGAGATTTTTTCTGGTATGGGATTTGGGTTGACTGGTTGGCATGCGGAGCGAAATTCTAAATATGCATTGAGTATGGCAGAAAAGGAAAACAATGGAACCCTATACATAGTTGACCATGATATGAAAGTAAGAGGTCCCGTAAAGCAGGATTATGAAAGATCTTATAAATTGATAATAACAGATGACAAATTAAACAAAATTTCCAAAGAGATAGGCATTAGTCCCACCTATTTATCAAAATTACTTTCAGTAACAAAAGATTCCAATAATAAGTATTTTTGCTCTGAAACCTTGGCAAATTATTTAAATATCTCCGTAAGAAGTGCAAGGCGTTTAATATCTAAATTGGAAGAGTCAGGATATGGAGAAATTGTTACTACTGCCATTACCAAGGGCACAGGAAGGCCTAAGAAAATAATCAAATTAAAAAATATTATCTGATAAAATACCAAATTCATTATTTATACCAAAAGATTATAAGGCTCTTAGGTTAATTAAACCTAGAGCCTTTTATCATTTAATCGATTCTATTCTTTCTATTGTTGCTTTCTCAATACACTTTATTTTGTGTTCAGCCAATTCCCTATTTTTTCCCTTTGAGTAAATATATATCTTTATTTTAGGTTCTGTTCCAGAAGGCCTAATGGCATACCAGGAGCCATCATCAAATAAATATTTCAATACATCGGATTTAGGATTGCCAGTTTGATCCTTCAAATAGTCTATAGTTTTTATCAATTTCATATCTTCAATAGTAGTAATAGGAAAACTTCTAAAGGAATTCATAATCCTCTTAATCCTCTCTTGCCCTTCAACTCCCTCTAACACTAGGGAAATTAATTTATCCAAATAGTATCCGTATTTTTCATATAGTTCTTCCACCCTCTCCAATAGGGTAATGCCCTTTTTCTTATAATAAGCAGCCATCTCAGCTATTAACATAGAAGATATGACTCCATCCTTATCTCTAACAATAGTGCTATACACATAACCTATACTTTCTTCATATCCAAATATAAAAGTATGCTCCTTCGTCCTATCAAATTCATTGGCCTTTCCGCAAATATGTTTAAAACCAGTAAGGGTTTCTATGGTAGTTATGTTATAATCTTCAGCAATAGTTTTGCTTAGATCTCCCGTTACTATGCTTTTTACTATTGCCCCGTTTCCTGGGACATCCCCTTTTTCTGCTCTATTAGATAATATATAATCTACCAATAACGCTCCAGTTTGATTCCCATTTAAAAAGACATATTCTCCTTCATGGTTCTTAACCATACAAGCTACCCTATCACAGTCTGGATCCGTTGCAATTAAAATATCTGCGTCCTTTTCCTTCCCATAATTTTTAGCGTATTCAAAGGCTTTAACGTCTTCAGGATTTGGATATCCTACAGTAGTAAAATCTGGATCTGGCTTTTCTTGTTCCTTTACCACATATACTTGAGTGAAACCCCTTTCCCTTAGAACTCTTCTAACCAATTCATTGCCAGTACCATTTAATGGAGTATAAACTATTCTAATCCCTCTATCTATATCATCACTGATTCTCAATCCTTTAATTTCTTCCACATACTTATCATCTATTTCCTTTCCAATGTATTGAATAAGCCCTCTACCTATACCTTCTTCAAAATCTATTATGTTAATATTGGAAAAATCCCCTATATCATTGATATTGTTCAATATCTCTACAGCTACATCATCTAGTATCTGAGAACCTTCTTCCCAATAAACCTTATAACCGTTATAATCCTTAGGATTATGGCTGGCAGTAATTACAATTCCCGAGATGGTATTTAATTCTCTAATAGTATACGATAATAAAGGAGTAGGTCTTATATCATCAAATAAATATACTTTTATACCGTTAGCTGCTAGCACTCTAGCAGCTATTTTTGAAAACTCCTTTGAAAAATGCCTTACATCATAGGCTATAGCCACTCCTCTTTCCATGGCTTCTTTCCCTCTTTTTTTTATGGTATTAGCCAACCCTTGAGTGGCTAAAGATACGGTATATCGGTTCATTCTATTAGTACCTGCCCCAATTTTCCCTCTTAATCCAGCCGTTCCAAAGGTTAAATCCTTATGAAACCTATCCTCTATCTCTCCTTTATCATCCTTAATGGATTCCAGCTCCTTTTTAGTTTCTTCATCAAAATATTCACTGTTTATCCAATAATTGTATTTCTCTAAAAAATCCATTTAATCCCCTCCTATTCCATTGTATTCAAAAATTCTAAAGCATTTTTTACTTGCAATAAAACACCAATAATCAAGCATTCTTCATCTATATCAAAATAAGGTGTATGTCCCCCATAAATTATACCTTTTTCTCTATTTCCAGAGCCTAATTGGAAAAAAGCGGAAGGTCTATTAGCTGCAAAATAAGAGAAATCTTCTACTCCAAAGCTTGGGTAAGGTATTTCATATACACTATCTTCCTCTAATAACTCCAATCCATTACTCTTTATAATATCTACCATATAATCATCATTTATCAAAGGTGGATAGCTTTCTTGCCTAATCATTTCTCCTCTTCCTCCTAAGGATTTGGGAATTTGTTCAACTATATCCCTTATTTTATCTATTACTAACGTCCTTGATTCTGCCTTTAAAGTTCTTACTATGCCTTCCATTTCCACCTTATCTGCTATTATATTTCCTGCACAGCCTCCTTTAATAGTACCTATTGTGAGTACTGCAGAAGTTCTAGGGTCTACATTTCTACTTACTACCATCTGCAAAGCGTTTAATACTTGACCAGCTACTGCGATAGCATCTACTCCATCTTGAGGATAGGCTCCATGACTATTTTTCCCATATATGTTTACCTTAATCTCATCAGAAGCAGCTTTCATTTGACCATACCTAATGCCAATCTGTCCCGCTTCAATGCTATTATCTACGTGAAGACCAAATACTCCATCTACATAGGGGTCTTCCAATACGCCTTCTTCTATCATGGGTAAGGCACCTCCGATGGTTTCCTCTGCTGGTTGAAAAAACAGTTTTATGTTTCCTTTTATTTCATCCTCCAGATCCTTCAATATCCTGCTAGCCCCTAATAGAATAGCAGTATGAGCGTCGTGACCACATGCATGCATCTTGCCCTTTACCTTAGATTTATAGGGAACCTCCTTTTTATCCTCCATGGGTAGTGCATCTATATCAGCCCTTAAGGCTACAGTTTTCCCTTTCCTTTTACCCCTAATTATCCCCATTACTCCCGTTTTTGCCACTATCTTATTTTCAATGCTCATCTCATTCAAGTATTCAATTACTTTGTCCCTAGTCCTGTATTCTTCAAAACCTAGTTCTGGATGCTGATGAAAATCCCTCCTTATTTCTATCACCCAATTTTTTATTTCTATTGCTTTCGACTTTATATAATCTGTTTTTACCATATATTCACCTCTTAGATAGGTTTTCTAATATTATAACATATAATGGAAAGAAAAATAAGATAGCTTCCTATTGGAAACTATCTTATTTTGAGTTACTACTTCAATAATTCTTCTGCTAGTTTGCCTACGCCTTTGCCAAGGACATCCTTAATCCCTAATCTATAAAGTGTTCTTTCAATAGCTGAAATAGTAGATACTAAATCATGAAAATCAATGTTACCCATATGCCCTAGCCTAAACATCTTTCCAGCATATGCACCTAGTCCACCTGCTACTACAACACCTTCCTCTGCTAATACCTTTCTAAACTCTCCATCTTCTATACCATCCATATACAATACATTAGAAAGAGTTACCGCCCTATGTTCTCTTTCAGCTAATAGGGTAAATCCTAATTCTTCCAATGCTGCTTGCATAGCTCTTGCTACTCTAATATGCCTTTTGTATCTATTTTCAATTCCCTCTTCTTTCATAATCCTTAGAGACTCTTTTAATGCCCATATTAAGTTTACTGGTGGTGTACCAAAGTATTTGGCTGGGTCCCTCATTATTGGAATCCATTTTTCAAAATCAATATAATAATCTCTAATGGTGCCTAAAGATTTTCTCCTCTCTAACGCTTTAGGGCCAGCTAGTACTATGGCCAAACCTGGGGCTACTCCAAAGGCTTTTTGGGAACCGGTAATTAAAACATCTATACCCATTTCATCTAGATATTCCGGCTCTGCTGCTGTGGCACATACTCCATCTACAACTAACAGAGTGTCTTCAAACTTTTTAACTACTTCTCCTATTTCAGCCAGCGGTGCACATATTCCTGTTGAGGTATCTACGTGAGTAACGGTTATAGCTTTATAATTCTTTTCCTTTAATTTTTTCTCTATTTCCTCAACAGGTACAATAGTTCCCCATTCAGATTTTAGCACATCTACCTTTAATCCCTTTCTTTGGCATAGTTCTACATAGCGATCACCAAAAAATCCATGAGATACTACTAATACATCATAGCTTTCTTTAGTTATATTGGCTATTCCCATTTCCATAGCTAAGGTTCCAGTTCCAGCTACAACGAAGGCTTCTCCTTCCGTTTTAAATATATCCTTTAAATCCCCTATTACTTCCTTAAAATCTTTTACAAAATCTGGATCTCCAAAAGCTACTGTTTCTCTTCCCATTTGGTCTTGTATAGACCTGACAACAGGTGTTGGCCCTGGAATCATAACCAGTTTCCTATTTTTCATCTCCACTAACCTCCCAAATATTAGTAAACAATCTACAAATGCGAATTAAATCCATTCTACAGTTCAAGATATTTACCTATAGTGAAACTATTTTTATTCTGTTAAAATTATTATATTACTTAATACTGGAAAAGTCAAACGTCATTCTATGCTTCAACATATTGGACATACTTCACTTCTTTCTTATCGTTATAAACATCTGCATCAAACTCACCTAAATCCTTAGATACTAGCATGCCTACCAACACATCAACATCTACATTCATTAAAGTACGTAGAGCTCCTGCAAACCAGTCAATTCCAATAAGAATTGCAACACTCTCTAGTGGTAATCCTAGGGCAGTTGCAAAGAAAGTATATACTACAACTGATCCACCTGGAACTACAATTGTTCCCATACACATCATACATGCCAACAAAACACCTGTAAGAATTTCAACATTTGTAAGGGCAATGCCAGAAGCCTGAGCCATAAACATAATAGCTAAAACATAACATTGAACCGCACCACAGCTATTCATTGTCATAGTAATAGGTCCAGTAAAATCAGCTACTCTACGGCTTACTCCAAATTTTGTAACTGAATCTTCCATCTTAGTTGGTAAACATACTGCACTAGAAGTAGTAGTAAGTGCCATAATAGACATTTTAGCATATTTCTTAGGCATCTTTAAAGGATTTACCCCACATCTAAAGGCTGTTAAAGGACAGTATATTAAGAACTGGATAATGTCGCCTACCAAAAGTGCAAGAAGGAATTTAAGCATAGGGAAAATAACATCAAAGCCAGTTGTTCCTACAACAGGGGCAAGCAAGCAAAATATTCCTATAGGTGCTAATTTCATAACCATCTCTATAATTCTCATAATAATCCCATTAATATCCTTAATAAGCAATAGAACATTATTCCTTCCGGTAGCTCTAGCATATCCTCCTGCTGCAATACCAAATATTAGAGAAAATATAATGCATTGTATGGTAGAGCCACTACTCATAGCACTAAATATGTTGGTTGGCACAAAATTGACTAAAGTATCAATCACTGAAACATCAGATAATTGATTCGTAGTAGCTTCAACTGCTGCATCAAGTGTAATTCCTACCCCAGGTTTAAATAAATAGGATAAGCCTAGTCCTAAAAAGGCTGAACAAAGGGTAAAAAGTATAATATATTTAAATGTATGAAAACTCATTTTACCTGCACTAGCACTCTCAATATTTCCTATTGCACTAGCAACAGAAGTCATCACCAAAGCTACGATTGACATCTGAATAAGCCTGATCCAAATGGTGCCAATAAATTGAATCTTTTCCATCCAAGGGCCTACGATTGCTCCAATTATTAACCCCAAAACACTTGCCATTATTATTTTAGTAGTTAAGGAAACTTTCTTTTTTCCTTTCGGTGACATAATTCCATCTCCCTTCATAATTTTTTGTTGTATTAGATATGAGGTAACTTAGATACCAGATTATATAATGGAAAATCAATCCACAAACTATTAATATGCTAAATCCTTAAGAATTTCTATTAAGGCTTTTACTCCTTCTACCAAGTCCTTTGGTGCAGTAAATTCCTCTGGGCTATGACTAATTCCTTTATGACTTGGTACAAATATCATTGCTGTGGGGATAACCTTAGCAAAAATCTGAGAATCGTGTCCAGCTCCACTATGCATTAATTTATAATTTAGTCCCTCTTTTTCACATTTATTTTTTATGGAATTTACCAATTCCTCATCCATAGCAATAGGATCACAGTCCATCCATTTTTCAATCTCTATTTCTAAACCCATTTTTGAACTAATATAATTTATTATTTTTTCGACTTCATTAGTAAACTCAATTATTGTCTCTTTGCATATATGTCTTATATCCAATGAAAATACTACTTCCCCCGGGACTACGTTGACAGTATTAGGTTTTACTTCCAAACGCCCTACGGTTGCTACTAGAGGATCTCCATATTCTACTGCCTTATCAATTATAGATCTAATCATTTTACTAGAACCATATAAGGCATCCTTCCTGTATCCCATAGGTGTAGTTCCTGCATGGTTTGCCTCTCCCTTTACCTTGATTGTAAATCTTCTCTGTCCTACAATATGGTGAACCACTCCTATTGATTTTTTCTCTATTTCTAAAACGCCACCTTGTTCAATATGGAGTTCAACAAAAGCTTTCAAATCCTCCCTTCCCTTATAGTCATCGTCATTAAAGTCGAAACCTAATCTATACATTTCTTCAACGAAACTTAAACCATTAGCATCTTTTAAGTTCTCAACCATTTCTTTAGTAGCACCGCCAATTATATTCTTAGAACCCCAAAATGCAAATGGAAATCGACTTCCTTCTTCCTCTGCCATGGATACAACTTCTATATTTCTTAGTGGTTGTCCAAAGTTGTCTTTTAAATATTTTAGAGCAATTATACCTCCGATTATACCAAGTTGCCCATCCAATTTCCCACCATTAACCACTGTATCTATATGGGAGCCAGTTAATATAGTTTCATCGATATAATGACTACCTTTTAATCTTCCAAATAGGTTTCCTACCTTGTCATAATATGTATCGAAACCTAGCTCTTCCATCAAATTCTTTAAACCATCTTGAGCTTCTTTCCATTCATCTGTGTATAATAATCTTGTAATTCCACCATTTCCATTTTTACCAAAACTGCTTAACCAATCTATATAATGTACTATTTCTTTTTCTAGATTTATATCCTCTATTGAAATCATTTTCCCACCTCTTAAATTTATAATATTGAATAAATCATTAGATCTTCGTTAAATTAATTATAGAGTATAAGCATGATATATTCTAAATCTTCATCGCCAATAGATTCTATTGAATGGGATTCTCCATCTTTACATATGGCAAGATCCCCAGGTTCTAATATCATCTCTTCCCCATTATCATTGTATAAAGCTTTTCCCTTTAGAATATAATATGCCTCCTGATCTCCTACATGGGTGTGATAGCCTATGGAATAACCAGGTTTTATAATCGATTTTCCATATAACCTTCCTTTGCCTAGAAAATCCTCCTCTTCAAAGAAGTTGACTACAGTTACATATCCCTTTCCACCTTTTAGTCCTTCAATTATTTCTACTTTATAATCTTTGTTTCTCCTTATCAATTCTCCTCCTCCTTTTCTTTATGAAACTTCATGAAGTTTGTTAATTATTTAACTTTATTGTACATCATTCTAAACATCATTTATGGATAAAACCAAATATTATTTTTATCCATATTGGATAAAGTTTTAACATGTTTTATATTGATATAATATAGTCAAAGTTATGTTGTGGAATACAATAGGAAAGGAGAATATATAATGAGTTACCCCAAAGATTTATTAAGTACTAGAGCCATTATTGAACACGGCAGATATGCCATTATTCCCCCTGAAGGCTTAGTTAATAATAAATTGCCTTATTTTGAAAAATGTACTACAAGTATAATTGCTTCCCCAAAACTAGGGGCTAGTTTCGTTCAGTACCTAATGAACATGGAACCGGAAGGAAAAACCACCAAGCCCTTTGGTGGAAATGGTATAGAAACCTTCGTATTCGTAAGAGAAGGTGCTTTAGATGTAATAGTTGATGGAACAAAATACGAATTGAGTAAAGGTGGTTATGTTTACTGCCCACCCCAATTAAGCATGTTATTAGAAAACAATTCGAGTTCCAGTGCAAAGCTTATTTTATATAAACAAAGATATATTCCTGTGGAAGGAATTCCAGAGCCATGGGTTGTATGTAATAATATAAATAATTTAGAAGCAAATATTTATGAGGGGATGGAAGATGTAACCCTAATAGATTTGCTTCCAACGAATATGGCCTTCGATATGAATATGCATATATTGACATTTCAACCAGGAGGTTCTCATCCATTTATTGAAACGCACGTTCAAGAACATGGAGCTTATTTGCTTTCCGGAGAAGGAATTTATAACCTTGATAATAAATGGATTCCCGTTAAGAAGGGAGATTTCATTTGGATGGGACCCTTTATCCAGCAAGCTACATATGCAGTGGGCCATGAGCCCCTTTCTTATATCTATTCTAAAGATTGCAATAGAGACCCAGAAATATAAATTAAGGTAAGGATCTTTCTTACCTTAATTTATTATCCTTAAAATCTTCAAGCCTACTTCTATTTCTAACATTTTATTCCTGTCTTCTAAGTCTAAATTGGTTATCTCCTTAATTCTATTTAGCCTATATAATACAGTTTTATAATGGACAAATAATTCCTCAGCAGTTTTAACGGCATTTAAATTGCACTTTAAATACACTTCTAAAGTGCTTATTAGTTCATTATTCTTATCCTTATCATATTCATAGAGTCTTAATAGATTAGGATGGACAAACTCTTTTAGTTTATCCTTGTTATCAAAGCTGCAAAGTAGCTTATATATGCCTAGCTCATCATAAGCAATAACTGAACCTTCACCTTGTATTTTTCTACCATACTCTATTGCGTCTAAAGCCTCTCCATAGCTTCTTTGTATTTCCATCGGATCTTCAGCCAATCCACCAATACCTACGGTAATAGATATTTGCCCTATATCAACATTTACTATTTCTTGAATTTCCTGAGTAAATCTTTTAATCCTCTTATATGTTAAGTTTAAATCTTCCGATTCATTTTTAGGCCATAGAATAGCGATACTATCTCCCCTATTATAGAATATTTGATCCTTAGTATAGTAATACGATACTCTGTCGACTATTTTCATGATTTTTTCCCTAATTAAATGGGGACCCTTGGTAATATCATTTTCATTGTCTATATATTCTTCATACTGGCTAATATAAAGTAATATAACTATAAATTGTCTTTCCAAATTCCATCCAAATATTGCACTTCTACTATAAATATTATCAATGGAGTCAAACCTACCATTTAATATATCATCCATTAAATCCCCTTTATATTTCAATCCTACCTCTGTAATAGCAATTTCCTTCAACATTTCAAATCTTAAAGCTGTAGCAGCACTTTCTAAAGCTATAAAACACATGTCTTCTATTTTATCATTCAATTCTATAATACCTATATAAGCCTTTATCTGGTCTAATACTTCAATGGGTTCTGTAATCATAAGGTATTTCGAATCTGTGTTATTAGCCATTTTTACCTCTGTATGGTAAATTGGATAGTTGTCCCTTACCAGTTGTTTTAGATTATCTACTTGAATTTCTATATCTTTATACTTTTCATCATTACAAACTATGGGATTAAATTTATTATCGAATATTATGACAGGGTTTTTAACTAATTCTTCTAATGTTTGAGCAATACTGGGTATTCCTTTCATTCGTAGGGTTATATCGGTGAATCTTTCATGACAGGCTTTATAATAATTTAATCTATTTACTTGGTCGTTGAAAATTTCAGCCATTACCGGATACATAATATCTATGTATTTTACATGACCAGGCATTTCTATTATTGGAAAATCTAATTGGTTTCCCAATTCAATTATTTCTTTCGGTATTTCTGATAGAAATCTAGATGTTTTAATAATTAAAGTAGCTGCACCCTTTTGACTTAATTTACTGACTATCTCTTTTTGTATTTCTAAATCCTTATCTATGGAATAGAAACTAGTTAATAGTAGTTCTCCCCCTCTTATCCAATTGGCTATATCTGGAGCTTCAATTATTGTAATACCTTCTACATAAATCTCTTTGTTATGGATTCTACCTGCAACAACCCTTGTGTTTTGGAAGCAAGGCATTTTATACAGATTTTCAAGTAACACACCCATATCGGGATTTCCTCCTTTTTCAGCTAACCCATTATATTTAAAATATACAACTTAACCTAATAGCAATATCCCAAACTAAATAATATCTATTAAAACATTATCACATGGTGAATTTATTATCAAATTATTTTATTATTAAATTGTATTCAAAATTTTGAAATTAAAAAGGATTCCTTTCTAAATTAGAAAGGAATCCTTTTTAATTTCCCATTATTAACTTAACTTAGCCAATGCCTCTATAAAGCCTCCTACATCTTCTTCGAACACATATCCCATGACCCCAACTCTAAATACATCCTCTTCTATTGGAGATAGTCCAGTATTTACTATTACTCCTTGTTCTTTTAGTCCCTTAACTATCGCTTTAGCTTTTCCAGGAGCATAGACAGCAGTCAAGGTTTTAGAAGCATATCTATCATCTTTAGGAAATATGTCATATCCTAATTTTCTTACTCCTTCAATAATTCGATTAGTATTATTGATATGCCTCTTATATACATTTTCTAATCCCTCCTCGAATATCATATTTAAGGCTTCTTCTACGGCGAATACATTATAAACTGCTGGAGTATTAGGAGTTTGATTTATCTTTTGAAATTCTCTTGCTTTATTTAAGTCGAAATAATACTTTGGTAATTTTGAACTTTTCGTGGCCTTCCAAGCCTTTTGGCTCAATGATATAAATGATAAGCCTGCAGGTACCATTAAAGCTTTTTGGGAACCACACAATACTACATCAATTTTCCATTCGTCCATCTTCATTTTTAAACCACCTGCTCCACTTACAGAGTCAGTTATTAATAAAGTATTCTTTGCTTCCAAGGCTTTTCCAAAGGATTCTAAATCGTTTGTTACTCCAGTCGAACTCTCATTATGTATTACGAATACCCCTTTGGTTTCTTCAGTTACATATTCCATAACTCTGTCTACATCTGCTGCCTCTCCCAGTTCGAATTCCACCCTAACAACTTTTAACTGATGAGATTCAGCCATCTTTGCAAACTGTTCACTAAAAGTTCCAATCACAGGTACTACTACCTGATCTCCTGGGGAAAAACAATTTTGAATTGCTGCTTCCATAGCTCCTGTTCCAGATGATGTAAGTATTAAAACCTCATTTTCCGTTCCAAATATTCTTTTTAAACCTTCTACCACTTTTCCATGTATCTTACAGTATTCCTCTGATCGATGAGATATACTCTTTCTATTCATTGCTTTAAGAACTTTTTCTGGAACAAAGGTTGGACCTACCATCATCACTATTTCCTTTTTCATTCTTACCCCTCCGATCTTTTACCATTGTTAAATTTCTTTTAATTTTGTTAAATATATCATATTATTATTTTACCTCAATGTCAAGTAAATGTCGAAAATTTAGCTCTAAATACTAAAAAGCTATTTCAAATTAGCTATAAGCTAATTTGAAATAGCTTTTTATAAAGATCATTTGTGGTTAATTAATAGTTTTCAGATGATTAGTAGCTTCTTCAGCTATTTGTAATACAATATTGACCCATTTCCTTTTATTTTCATCAGTAAATCTAGCTGTTGGACCAGATATGGTAATGCAGGCAATAGCATGGTCATTTAAATCGAATATTGGTGCACCTATACAACTAACACCTATTTCCCTCTCTTGATTATCAAAAGCAAATCCTTGCTTCCTTACCTCTTCTAATTCCTTAAGGAATTCCTCCTTATTGACTATCGTATTTTCGGTATATTTAATCAATTCTATTTCATCTAATATGGAATTTCTAATATCTTTTGGTTTAAAGGCCAATAATACTTTGCCTCCAGCTGTACAATGTAAAGGTGCTGTAGCTCCTATAGTTGTAAACATTTTAACCAATCTATTGCTTTCCGCTTGGGCTATATAAACTATTTGTTTATTATCCATCACCGTTAAGTTAGCTGTCTCACCTGTAAGAGCCTTTAGTTTTTCCAAATAGGGTTTTAAGACTACGGATATATGATTCTGTCCATACGCTAACATGCCAATCTGCCATAATTTTAAACTTAAACTATATTTTTTAGTAATTTCATTTTGAATTACTATATTACATTCCTTAAGGGTGTTTAATAAATGGTAGGTAGCACTTACTCCATAATTTAGTCCATTACTGATTTCGGTAACTCCTACTTCATTTTCTGAGCCAGCAATAAACTCAATTACTTCTATCGCTTTAATAACAGAAGCGATAGTTTTTTTCTCCTTTGTACTTCTATTCCTTTCCATTAACATTCCTCCAAAACTTTATAGATGTATGAACTTAAACGTTTTTTACTATAAGTAACTAAATTTTATACTTGTTAAATAATTTTAACCTTTTTAATTTGGAAAGTCAATCTATTGTTCAATAAATATAACCTTGACTAGAAAAGATTTCTAATCAAGGTTATAATCGGCCCATTATATATGTTTTTTATATAATCTATTATATCTAAGAGCATTTTCTCTTATGGCTTCTATTTCTTCTTCTGTAACCTGCCTTATTATTTTACCTGGTACCCCCATTACCAAGGAGTTTGGTGGAATAACCTTACCTTCTGGCACCAAAGCTCCAGCTCCAATAATACAATTATCTCCTATTTTAGCGTTGTTTAAAATAATTGCTCCCATTCCAATTAGGCAATTATCTCCAATTGTGCATCCATGTACGATTGCATTATGTCCCACTACAGTATAGTCCCCTATCTTAGTAGGTATATCTGTTTCTGTATGGACAGTTACATTATCTTGAATATTTGAATATTTGCCTATAGTAATATTTTCAATATCTCCTCTTAATACAGTTCCATACCATATACTTGTACCTTTACCTATGTTCACATCACCTATGACCATAGCTGTATCCGCCACAAAAGCATCTTCATGAACCTTTGGCTCTATGCCTTTAAGTTTCTTTAACATATGCTATTCTCCCTTTCACATATTTTTTCAACATGCTTGATATTATAACAAATAATTCAATATCCTTTTAACCCTTTATATTAATATAGGCCTTAATGGTTTTCATTAAGGCCCATTAGTATTTATCATAACTAATTATCTCATCTAATTCCTTTCGAGGTTTTGGGTCAGGTGATTCATCAGGATAACCTAGAGGGGTTATTGCTACTACCCTTATCTCTTTTGGAATCCCCAATACCTCTTTAACCTTATCCTCGTCATAACTACCTAACCAACAGGTACCTAATCCCTGTTCACAGGCTTCTAATATCATATAAGCTGTAGCAATAGATAGATCTACCGTATATCTGGGTTGACCACCCCTCATAATGGCTTCTGGATTGGTACCACAACTAACTATGATTATTGGAGCTTCTCCTACGAAGGGCTGTCCTATGGCTTCAGTAAGCTTCTTTCTAATTTCTAAATCTCTAACTACTATAAATTTCCAGTCCTGTCCATTTCTAGCTGAAGGAGAAAGTCTAGCAGCTTCTAAAACTCTTAACAATTTTTCCTCTTCCACAGGCTTATCCTTATATTTTCTAATACTTCTTCTGCCTTTTATTGCTGTTAAAACATTCATATATGTACCTCCTTGCCAAAATTTGTTTGTTTGATAATATTATATCAAAACCCTACTGTTTTACAAGAAGGCTCTAATTAGGAGATACATAATATATGAGGTCTTATGTTATTTATTAGTTTTATATAATTTCCCCAATTCAATAGCTAAATTTGCACCAACCAATGCATTATTATAAACCAATCTTATATTGGCTTCAAGACTTTTCCCTTCTGTAATATTCTTTACTTTATCTAACAAGAATGGAGTTACTTCCTTTCCTTTAATCCCTTTTTCTTCAGCTTCTTTCAAAGCATCTTCTATCGCTTTATTGATTAATTCATAATCCAATTCGTACTCTTCTGGTATTGGGTTTCCAATTACCACTCCTCCGTTTAATTCCAAATCCCATTTAGTCTTTATAATATTTGCCAATTCCTTTTCTTCATCTACTCTATAATCTACGCCAAAACCACTTTTTCTAGTAAAAAAGGCTGGGAATTCATCGGTTTTAAATCCTATAACTGGTACCCCAAAGGTTTCCAAATATTCAAGAGTAAGTCCTATGTCCAATATGGACTTGGCACCGGCACACACTACAGCCACATTGGTGCGGGCTAGTTCTTGTAAATCTGCAGATATGTCAAAGGTCTTTTCCGCTCCCCTATGAACTCCACCTATACCTCCTGTTACGAATACCTTAATGCCTGCTAAATTAGCTATTATCATGGTAGATGCTACTGTAGTGGCCCCATTAAGCCCTTTAGCTAAGATCAAGGGTAGATCCCTTCTACTTACCTTTATTACACCCTCTGCTTTACCCAAATACTCAATCTCTTCTTTTTCTAACCCAACTTTAATTATTCCATCTAATATGGCAATAGTAGCTGGAATAGCTCCCCTGTCCCTAATTATTCTCTCTACCTCTAGGGCAGTTTCCACATTTTTAGGATAAGGCATTCCATGAGAGATAATAGTTGATTCTAAAGCTACTACTGATCTTCCTTCCTCTAAGGCCTTCTTTACTTCTCCCTTAATATGCATAAAATTTTTAATCATAGTCTCAACTCCTTTATTCTTTTTTCAATATTTTCTATTGTTATATCTGGATTTATGGTATTTTCATTCTCCAATGTTACGATAGATGCCCCCATGGCGATTTTTATGGTTTCTTTCACTTCCAATTCATGGAAGTAGGAATAGGCTAACCCTGCCACAAAAGCATCCCCCGCTCCTGTGGCATTTACAACAGATATTTTTGGAGCTTTAATATAAATTTCATTCAATTTATCCAGATAATATACTCCCTGATCTCCTAAGGTGATGAATACCCTTTTAACTCCAATATCTATGAAGTGAGAAGCAGCTTTTTTTAAGCTCTTTTCATCATTAGTCTCGATTCCCGATAATATTTCAGCTTCTAATTTATTAGGCTTTATGGTATGGAAATAACCTAATATATCTTTCACCTTCTTGGCTTTTCTAGTGGATACCGTATCTAAAAAGAAATCCACTTTAAAATTCGATACCATATATTTTAAAACTTCCATCGGTATATTGGTGTCCACTATGCAAAGTTTGGAATTCTCTATCATATCCTTCTTGTCTTGAATAAAGGGGATATTCATTTCTTTTAGGATATCCATAGATGATAAGGCCAAGTTCATATCACCATTTTCGTCTAGTATGGCTAGATATGTAGAAGTTTGCTTATCTTTAAGGATTAGAGATTCTGACATATCTAATCCAATATCTCTACCTCTTTCCATTATCATTCTTCCAAACAAATCATCCCCTAGAACGGTTATAAGTTTAGTATCAATCCCCAATCTAGCCAAGTTTTCTCCTATATTTCTGCCAACTCCACCCAGAGTTATGGTGGCTTTTCCTGGATTGGAATCCTTAAACCTAAGCCTATCATAAGGAATACCAATAATATCTATATTGGCTCCTCCCACTATCGTAATATAAGATCTATTTCTCACAATAATCTCTCCTTAATATTTACTGCATTTCTATAGTTTTTACCCAATTATTTTTCCCATTACCAAAAATTTTAAAAAAAGAACAATTCTATATTGATTTTATTAAATTATAAAACTCTAGTGGCATTCACTAGAGTTTATGTATGGTGGAGGCGGTGGGAGTCGAACCCACGTCCGAAAATACTTCCACAGGAGTTTCTCCGAGCGCAGTCAGTATTTTGACATTCCCTCCGCTAGACTCCTACTGACAGGATTCTAGCTTCAGTAGCTTCTTACTTCCGTTCCTAGCCCGAAGCAAAGCTAGGCGCGGTTCCCCACTAAGTTGGCGCCCTATCCCAAGGCGTGGGATTCTTGGGTAGGACGAGCTGCTATAATTAAGCAGCTAATGCTAAATTATCGTCTGCGTTTATTTTTAGTGTCATTTTTTAACGTTGCTTGACCACAACGACTCGCTACTCCTGTTTCCATATCCCCGTCGAAACCTTTTCGCCCCCATATTCAATTTTGGCACATAATATTATAGCAAAGCTTATATTTTATGTCAACTCAAATAAAGTCTAGCTTGCATTTCGATCATATCTACTATCTATATTTTGCAGATGTATGCTGTTGCATTCTTCTTTCGGCATCCCTCTTAGCAATAGCTTCCCTCTTATCGTATAATTTTTTACCTTTGGCTATTGCCAATTCCACTTTAACCAGGCCTTTTTTAATATATACGGTAAGAGGTACTATGGTATAACCCTTTTGCATTATTGCTGCAGAAAGCCTTTTAATCTCCCTTTTGTGAAGTAATAGTTTTCTCTTCCTAATTGGATCTACATTATAAATATTACCTTGCTCATAAGGGCTAATATGCATATTGTAAATGAATACCTCTCCATCTTCTACAACTGCATAACTTTCCTTAACGTTAATTCTTCCTAATCTAATGGATTTTACCTCAGTTCCTTTTAAAACTATTCCAGCTTCTATGGTATCTTCAATAAAATATTCGTGCCTTGCTTTTCTATTAGTTGCTACAATTTTAACATCATCTTTTTTCATACAAATCACCACACTTATCAATCTAGACTATAGTTTATCAGCCCTCACTTGAGATGTCAATATAATTTCACAAGTACTAACATAATGCAAAATAGGTAGACACATTGGTCTACCCAATATTAGCTTAAGATACAAGCATAAAATCGACCGTCCTATTGACTAAGTCAGCTTTTATAACCTTAATCTTGACAACATCTCCCAATTTATATTTTTTCTTAGTGTTTTCACCAATAATATAGTAATTTTCATCATCAAAATAGTAATAATCATCCAACATGTTGCTAAAATGCACTAATCCTTCTACCGTATTTTCCAATTGCACATACATGCCAAAGTGGGTCAGGGATGATACTATCCCTTCGTAAACATTGCCTATTCTCTTTGACATATATTCAGCCACCTTTAAGTCCATTACTGCTCTTTCTGCTTCCTCAGCTGTCCTTTCCGTAATAGATGTATGGTCTGCTACTTTTGGTAGTACTGCTTCTAAGCGCTCCTGTTCCTTGGAAGTAAGCTTGCCTTTATAGAAGGCCTTTATAATTCTATGAATCTGTAAGTCTGGATACCTTCTAATAGGTGCTGTATAATGAGTATAATATTTGGCAGCTAAACCAAAATGAATATCAGGCTCACTGCTATATCTAGCTTTTTTAAGGGATCTAAGCAGTAGAGTATTTATTAGGGTTTCTTCTTTTTTTCCTTTGACCTCTTTAGTTATCCTTTGTAATTCCTTAGGATGAATATCCTGGCTGCCTTTTATGAAGTAGCCAAAATTATGGATAAGCCTATTGAAACTTTCGATTTTCTCCGTATCGGGCTCTTCATGGATCCTATATAAAAAAGGCATCTCTGACCAGTACATATATTCAGCAATAGTTTCATTACATACCAACATGAATTCCTCTATAATGCTATTTGCTATTCTCCTATCTTCTTTTACTATATCTACGGGAATGCCATTTTCGTCAAGTATCATCCTTGCCTCAGGAAAATCGAAGTCTATGCTACCACGCCTCTCCCTTTTTTGTCGTAATATATTAGCCAATTCTTCCATTAACCTTAAATCTCCAACTATATCATCTAAATTTTTAAAAGCCTCATCCTTACCATACTCCAGTAAATCAGAAACATCATCATATATGAGTCTTGCTTTACTCCTAATTACTCCTTCTACTACTTCGTGATTTACTACATTTCCGCTTTTATCTATTTCCATGAAAACTGATAGGGTTAACCTATCCTCATTTGGATTTAAACTACAAATGCCATTAGATAACTCCTTAGGTAACATTGGAATTACTCTATCTACAAGATAAACGCTATTTCCTCGTTTAAAGGCCTCCTTATCTAATGGCGACCTTTCTGGCACATAATGGGAAACATCTGCTATATGAACTCCTAAGTTATAGTTTTCGCCCTTTTTTTCTATAGATACTGCATCATCTAAATCCTTTGCATCTGCTCCATCTATTGTAAATGTATTTAAATCTCTTAAATCTACCCTGTTTTTTATCTCCTCTTCTGTTACCTTTTGATTAATCCTAGATGCCTGCTGTTGAACTTTTTCAGGAAACTCTTCGCATAATTTGTACTGTTTTATTATTGATAATATATCTACCCCTTTTTCACCTACATAGCCTAATACTTCAATTATCTTACCTTCTGGATTCCTCCTCTTTTCTGGCCATCTGGTAATCTCCACTACCACTTTTTGATTATCTTTCGCACCATTTATATGGTTCTTTGGAACAAACACATCATAAGCAATTCTTGAGTCATCAGGAATGACAAAACCAAAGTTCTTGCTGCTTTCAAAAGTCCCCACTATAGTTTCATTTACCCTTTCCAATATTCTAATTACTTCACCTTCATCTTTCCTATCCTGTAGGCCTTTTTTTACAATTCGTACTATTACCCTATCGCCATGTATTGCCCCATTCAATTCTTCTGCTGGAATAAATATATCTTCTCTCGTCTTATCTTCAGGAATTAAAAAGGCAAATCCTTTTTCATTACCTTCAATTCTACCCACTATTAAGTTCATCTTATGAACTAGGCCGTAGCGGTCATTCCTAGTTTTTATGATAATGCCTTCCTTCTCCATTTCATCCAATACTTTGTAAAAAGAATCCATTTCCCTCATATCTATTCCAAATTGGATGGCCAGTTCTTCTTTTAGCATTGGTTTATAAAGCTTTTCATCCATGAAGTCTATTATATTTTGTTTTATCCCCATGTTATCCTCCAATCTTTTACCTTTATAAGTAGTATTGCAGTTCTTTAGTCATTAAATACCTTTCAGGCTGTTCATTTTAGTGCCCCCTAAATGGACCTTTTTAAATAGATCTGCTTCATAAATATACATATTTTTATTTTTCTCCTCATGTACTTTAAAGGCAATATTAATCATCTCATCAATTAGCTTATTAAAAGGGTATCCTTTCTTTTCCCATAGGTAGAAAGCTATTGAGCCAGGTAATGTATTAATTTCATTTATATAAACTTCACTCTCATCCACTAAGAAATCTATCCTGGCATTTCCACTACAATCGATGGCTATAAAAGCATTTTTAGCCAATTCTTCAACTTTTTCCCTTAAAACATCTCCTATATCTGCAGGAATTATTCTCCTACTGCCTTCTTTACCCATGCCTTTCATATTGCTCCTTATATATTTGTCTTCGAAAGTTAATATCTCTTCCCAACCTAAGGGTTCCTCACAAAGGGATACTATAACATCATCATTATATCCCATTACAGCACAATTGATTTCCCTTGGATTATTAATAGCCCTTTCAATTATTATCTTTCTATCATATCTAATAGCAATTTCAATAGCATCAGTAAGCCCTTCTCTATCTTTAGCTTTAGAAATCCCTATACTTGAGCCTAAGTTAGCTGGTTTTACGAATAGGGGATAACTCAGTCTTTCTTCGATTTCATCTAAAATTTTTTCCTGATTCTCCAACCATCTAGTTCTGTAAAACCAAAGATAGTCTACTATGGGAAGACCTTGAGCTTTAAATACTTCCTTCATAAGTATTTTATCCATACCAACGGAAGACGCCAGAACTCCACCACCCACATAGGGGACATTCATTAATTCAAATACTCCTTGGATAGTCCCATCTTCACCATTGGTGCCATGAATGGTAGGAAAGATAATATCTATTTTATCCAGTACCTTTTTCCTAAACAATCCAATACTATTTGGATGAAGATATAGGTTATGGTCATCAGGGTTTAGTGAAAAGGTAACCTCTTGCAAATCCTTTAAATTGTCCTTTTTAAAATTCTCAAATTTCAATAAGCTATCGCCAGTAAACCACTTACCTTCTTTGTCAATATAGATGGGAACAACATCATATTTATCTTTATCTATATTCTCTATTACCTGCAATCCAGTAATTACTGAAACCTCATGCTCAACGCTTCTTCCACCAAAAATGATGGCTACTTTCTTTTTCACTAAATTCCCTCCTAACTACTCACTATAATTATCAGGCAAATCATTTTCGAATAATATGACATCCTTTGGCCTTGCAATTTTCTGTATTATCTTTGTAGCTTCATCTAAACTACTTACTACAAATACATTATCTTTATTATACCCAATTTCCATCAATCCCTCATATATGGGGATGGTTCTTTTTTCTCCTACTAAGATAGCAAAATCACATACCTTGCCGATATTAACCCCTAGTTCTCGATTTGCTTCTTCCTCCCTTGCACCTAGTTCCACCATACCTGGAGTTACTATTATTTTTCTCCCCTCTTTAAATTGGGAAAGCACTTCTAATGCTGCTTTAGCACCAATAGGATTAGAATTAAAGGCATCATCAATTATTGTTATTCCTGTTCCTGGATTTATTATGTTCAACCTGTGAGGAACAGGCTCTATCTTTTCTATTCCCCTCTTTATCTCCTCTAAGTTCATCCCCATAGCTATGGCTACAGAAACACCTGCCAATATATTGTATATATTGTGCTTACCCAACAATCTAGTTGTACACCTAATATTATTGCCTTTTTTGTCCTTTATGGTGAAAGTAGATCCCTTTTCAGATACTTCCACATCTTCTGCAAATATATCCAGCTTATCTACATCTTCCATCCCATATAGTATTTTTTCTTTAAAGGTTTTATCTGCCAACTTTTTAATATGTTCATCATCATAATTTAGTATTGCTATTCCATCTGTAGGTAATTCCTCTATTAATTCGAATTTAGTCTTCATTATATTTTCTAAATTTTTAAATGTTTCCAAATGAGTAGGACCTATGGAAGTAATAACTCCAATTCTTGGTTTAGTAAGTTTTGCTAATTCTTTAATATCCCCTATATTTCTAGCTCCCATTTCTGCAATAAATACTTGATGTTTTTCATTTAATTGATTATTTATTACCATACTTAAGCCCATCGGAGTATTATAGCTTTCAGGTGTATTCAATACCCTATATTTCTCCTTTAATATGGTTCCCGTTATAAACTTAGTGCTGGTTTTTCCAAAACTACCAGTTATTCCTATGACGTGAAGATTATTCATAGAGCTTATTTTTCGTTGTGCCTTACGATAAAAATGGAGATTTATCCTATCCTCCAATGGTTTGACTATTATATTTGAAAAATATAGGATCTCTGGCTGTAAATAGTAAAGAAAAGTTCCAAACAACAGCATAACGGGAAAGAATAACAATACTTCATCTATTAGCATCATATAAAGTATGTAGATCATTAATATAGCAATAATGTTTAATAGGAAATTGGTTACAAATAGTCGTTTAGCTCTATTGGTAAGTACCAAGGGCTTCTTTGCTTCTTTATCTTTTTCATTCAACGTTCTTGTCATCAAAATAATCCAAAGTACAATTTGACCAAGCCAAATTGTATTTAGTATTTTTTCATATTTAGCTAAAATTATGATTTCAATTATGAACAGTAAGGTTATAGTAGTAATTAATAGAGTATATTTTTTCAATCTTTTGCTATATACTTTTTCACTTTTTTGTAACCATCTTCTATACTGTTCTCCTTTATATCCTTCTAGTTGCATCATATGTAAAAAGAATTTAGACCTTTCAACTAAGAAGTACATCCAAATTAGCACCACAGAAATAGATATTAGCCTAACCATTCTTTCCACCCCCACAATTTCTGCTGCCCATAGTCAACGCTCTCCCTTAAACGTTAGGAACTAATTTAATAAAAAAGTCTTCAGTATAATAGCAAATCGGTTAAAATCATCTAAGTAAGAATAATGACCTGCACCCTCTAATATTACTAATCCGCTATCAGGAATCTGACTTTCCATTATCTTCCCCATATATAGTGGTGTAGCTGTATCCTTATCTCCCCATATCAATAATGTGGGTGATTTTATTTCTTTTAAAATCTCTTTAAAGTCTTCATTGACAACTCTAACTAGTATTTTTCTCATTATCCCATCTGCTTCCCTATAATCCGTTGAACCAAACCTTTTGTAGAATTTTTCTCTCTTTTCTTCCTTGTTTGCCCAGAAAAAAATGATATTATATAGAAATTTTAAAGTTTTAAAGCCATATACCTTAATATAATACTTAAGTCCTCTTTTGGGCACTAATCCAGCACTGTTTATTAACACAATCTTGTCTATAATTTCCGGATACTTGATTCCCAATAATATAGAGAGTTTTCCTCCAAAGGAATGGCCTATTAAAACTATCTTTTTAACTCCCATTTTATCTATAAATTCCTTCAAAATCCTAGCATAGTCTTCAGAACCAAAAACTTCCTTTGGTTTGTCACTTTCCCCAAAGCCAGGTAAGTCTACTGCATATACTCTAAAATAAGGTTTTAATAGGTTTATTATAGGCAAAACCGTGCTTATATTAGCACCCCAACCATGTAATACTAATATATCCTTTCCTTGTCCTTCACAAATATAATTGATTTTAATTCCATCAATTTCTACTATCATAACAATCTACCCTTTTCACACTCAATACTTCTCCTTTTATAAATATTATTAACTAACCTCATATGAATATAACAAATTCTATCATTATTTTATACCTACACATATGAGCTCTATAAGATTATACCATATCTCCCTATAGCTTTTGAATCAAAATAATACAGGACACTGTCTGTGTCCTGTAATTATAAAACTTTGTTTTTTATTCAGCCATACTTCCTGCGCCATATTTAGAAAATAGAAACATATGCTTGATAATTATAATAGAGGTGCAAATGTCAAAGCAACAACTGTCATTAGTTTTATTAATATATTCAATGAAGGTCCAGAAGTATCCTTGAATGGGTCCCCTACCGTATCTCCAACTACTGCTGCTTTATGAGCTTCACTGCCTTTACCACCATGATGTCCCTCTTCTATATATTTTTTAGCATTATCCCAAGCTCCTCCTGAGTTTGCCATGAATATAGCCATTAATACACCAGTTACTAAGGAGCCTGCTAACAGGCCACCTAAAGCTTCTGCCCCTAATAATAACCCAACTATTAGAGGCACTACCACAGCCATAACACCTGGAACAATCATTTCCCTTAAAGCTGCTTTTGTGCTTATATCAACACATGTTCCATATTCAGGGGTTGCTTTGCCTTCCATTATTCCTGGAATCTCTCTAAATTGTCTTCTAACTTCTTCGATCATGTCATTAGCAGCTTTTCCAACTGCGTCCATTGTCATAGCTGAGAATATAAATGGCAACACTCCTCCAATAAATAGACCTACTATTACAGTTGGTTTGGTTAATTCTATTCCACTTAAATTCACTGCTTGTGTATAAGATGAGAATAAGGATAAAGCAGTTAATGCTGCAGAACCTATAGCAAATCCTTTACCTACAGCTGCTGTAGTATTACCAACAGCATCCAATTTATCTGTAACTTCCCTTACTTCCTCTGGTAAATCACACATTTCAGCAATTCCGCCAGCATTATCCGATATCGGACCATAAGCATCTACTGCTATAGTCATTCCTGTTGTAGAAAGCATTCCTACTGCAGCCAAAGCAATACCATATAATCCTCCAGTAATATCTATATCACCATTTAATCCTCCACTTAAAGCCACAAAGGAAACTATAATTCCTATACATATGATTACTATAGGTATACCTGTTGACATCATACCTACAGATAATCCACCGATTATATTTGTACTTGAACCAGTTTCTGACTCCTTAGCAATCTTCTTAACTGGTTTGTAATCAGCAGAAGTATAGTATTCTGTAACTCTACCAATTATTAAACCTACAACTAGTCCGGATAAAATAGAAACAAAAGGTCTTAATGAACCTAATAATACTCTACTCAATACAAATGCTGCAATTATTGTTATTACAGAACTTACTAAGGTTCCGTTATTTAACGCTTTCTGCGGGTCTTTATCTCCTCTTACAAAATAAACTCCTATTATGGATGCTATTATACCTACTGCTGATAATGCAAACGCGTATTTTACTCCTGCTTCTCCAAAAGCTACTAATCCTAATGTAATAGCAGAAATTATAGCACCTACATAGGATTCAAACAAGTCAGCACCCATTCCTGCAACGTCTCCAACGTTATCTCCTACGTTATCAGCTATAACCGCAGGGTTTCTTGGGTCATCTTCAGGGATACCTGCTTCTACCTTACCAACTAAATCTGCTCCTACGTCAGCAGCTTTAGTATAAATACCTCCACCAACACGTGCAAATAACGCTACAGATGAAGCCCCTAAACTAAATCCAGTAACTATTGATGCATTTTCAAAAATTATGTATAATGCACCAATTCCTAATAATCCTAATCCTACTACGCTCATTCCCATTACAGAGCCACCAGAAAAGGCTATATTTAATGCTTTAGTCATGCCCTCTTCTTTCGCGGCATTTGCAGTCCTAACATTTGCTTTAGTAGCAACTTTCATTCCACTAAATCCAGCAGCTAATGAAAATATACCACCTATTACGAAGCAAACTGCCGTTTGCCAATCGATGGCAAAGGTTAATACTACAAAAAATACTGCCATAAATACGGCTACAGCCCTATATTCTCTTTTCAAAAAAGCCATTGCTCCCTCTTCTATATACGAAGCTATTTCCCTCATTCTATCGTTTCCTGGATTGGCACCTTCAACATATTTAGCTTTATACATTGCAAAAATAAGGGCTATTACACCTGTGATTGGAGCGGCTATTAGTACTAAATCCATTTAATCATACCTCCCATTATTATTAAATAATAGCTAATGCCAATGCTGATATCATAAACACAATTGCAGAAACTGTAGTTATCTTTTTAAGCATAGCTTCAAGGGTTCTAAATCTAGATTTTCCAAAAGCGTTCTGGCCTCCACCGGATAAAGTTCCCAATCCTTCAGATTTGCTTTCTTGCATTAATACGGACACGATTAACGTAATACTAGATATTAGAAATATTACTGAGAAAAAAATAGTCATCCATTGCACCTCCTACAAGATATTTAGGTATATATTATATCATTGCCATAAACAAGAATATTTTAACATAGAGACTATATAAAATCAATAGCTTTAATACTTACCACCATTAGCAAAAGAAATAGTAAGGTTAAACACCTTACTATTTCTTTATGTTATAGAATGCTTCCTTTCCTCTGTACTCACTAACTTCTCCAAGTACGTCTTCTATCCTTAATAATTGATTATATTTTGCTACCCTATCCGTTCTAGAAGGAGCTCCTGTCTTAATTTGACCTGCATTTGTAGCAACTACTAAATCTGCTATTGTAGTATCTTCTGTTTCTCCAGACCTATGGGATACTACAGCAGTATAACCATGAACTTTAGCCATTTCAATTGTGTTTAAAGTTTCAGTTAATGTACCTATTTGATTTAGCTTTATTAGTACTGAATTAGATACTCCCATTTCAATTCCTTTTTCTAGACGTTTTGTATTGGTTACAAATAAGTCGTCACCAACCAATTGGATTTTATTTCCTAATCTTTCAGTTAATTTTTTCCAACCTTCCCAATCGTCTTCAGCTAATCCATCTTCTATAGATATAATTGGATATTTTCTGACCAATTCTCCGTAATAGTCAATCATCTCATCAACATTTAGTTCTCTGCCTTCGCCTGCAAGTTTATAAATTTTCTTCTCTTCATCATATATCTCAGTAGCTGCTACATCTAGTGCTAAGTATACATCTTCTCCTGGTTTATATCCTGCTTTTTCGATAGCTTCTACTATAGTTTTTAAGGCTTCTTCATTGCTGGATAGGTTTGGAGCAAATCCTCCTTCATCGCCTACGGCAGTATTTAATCCCTTGCCCTTTAACACAGAACGTAGACTGTGGAATATTTCTGCTCCCATTCTTAATGCTTCTCTAAAGTTTACTGCTCCTACGGGCATAACCATAAATTCTTGAATATCTACATTATTGTCAGCGTGTTTTCCACCATTTAATATGTTCATCATAGGAACTGGAAGTACTTTAGCATTTACTCCACCAATATATTTATATAGTGGAATTCCTAACTCCTCAGCAGCAGCTCTTGCTACAGCAAGAGAAACTCCTAGTATAGCATTAGCTCCTAATTTACCTTTATTCTCTGTTCCATCTAATTCTATCAAAAGTTTGTCTATTCCCACTTGATCAAATACATCCATTCCAATTATTTCCTCGGCAATTATATTGTTAACATTATCAACAGCTTTCATAACACCTTTGCCTAAATATCTTTCTTTATCTCCATCTCTTAATTCCACAGCTTCAAAGGCACCAGTACTTGCACCTGATGGTACTAAAGCTCTACCATGAGCCCCAAACTCTGTCCAAACTTCCACTTCTACTGTAGGGTTTCCCCTTGAATCGAGTACTTCTCTTGCGTATACATCTGTAATCATGCTCATCTTATATACCTCCTTCTTTTATCGATGCACAATTCACGATTGATTGGGTCTAGCTCTTGGAATTTTGGTAAAAACTAAGTATCTTCTTAAAATCCCAGAAACTAGGCAATAGAAAATTGTGAACTGTGCAATATGAGTTGTAAATTGCTTAAGTTCATTGTCAATTGCTTAGTATGCAACCAACTGGTTATTTACTTTATCCATATTCATTACATTAAGTTAGGTTAAGTTATTAATTCTTAATTATAAGACTTTCGCCAGTCATTTCCTCTGGCTTTTCCAAGCCCATTAGGTCTAGTATGGTTGGTGCTATATCTGCTAATATTCCTTCTCTTAAGCTCATATTCTTATCCCCTACTAGAATCAACGGGACCATATTAGTAGTATGGGCAGTTATTGGTTTTCCATTACTCTTATCCTTCATCATTTCTGCGTTTCCATGGTCTGCGGTAATTATGGCCTTACCGCCTATTTCAAGCAACAAGTCTACTATTTCACCCAAGCAGGAATCAACAGTCTCTACCGCCTTAATTGCTGCTTCTACTACCCCTGTATGCCCAACCATATCAGGATTTGCAAAATTCAATATGATCAAATCGTACTTATCCATTTTCAACCTATTTAATACTTCATCTTTTACCTCGATAGCACTCATTTCTGGTTTTAAATCATAGGTGGCTACCTTTGGCGAAGGGATTAAAACCCTATCTTCATTCTTGTAGGGTTCCTCTCTGCCACCATTAAAGAAAAAGGTTACATGGGCATACTTTTCGGTTTCTGCTATTCTCAATTGATTAAGACTTAGGTTACTTACGTATTCACCTAATGTATTTTCTGGTTTTTCTGTTTTGAATACAACATTTACATTTTTTATAGTCTTATCATATTCTGTCATGGTCACAAAGAAAGTATCCACCCTTTTGTCCCTATTAAAACCATCAAAATCCTCATCAACTATGGCTCTTGTAATTTGACGAGCCCTGTCTGGCCTAAAGTTGAAAAATATTATTGAATCTCCATTATCTATAGTAGCCATAGGTTTCCCATTTTCTAGAATTACAGTAGGAATTACGAATTCATCATTTATACCCTCATTATAGGATTTTTCTACTGCTTCTATGGGGCAAGTATCATTCTTGCCTAATCCTAATACCATTGCATCATAGGCAAGCTTTGTCCTTTCCCATCTTTTATCCCTGTCCATTGCATAGTATCTTCCAGATACAGTTGCAATCTTTCCTACTCCAATTCTATCTATCTCTTCTTTTAATTCTGTTAAATGTTGCTTCCCAATAGTAGGAGGCACATCTCTACCATCTAAAAAGGCATGAATATATACGTCTCCAAAACCTTCTCGTTTACATAGTTCCAATAAAGCATATAGATGGGTATTATGGCTGTGGACACCTCCATCTGATACTAAGCCCATAATATGGAGCTTAGAACCGTTTTTCTTTGCATTGTCAATGGCCGATAAGAATTCTTCTTTTGCAAAGAAACTTCCATCTTCAATGGACTTGGTTATTTTGGTTAATTCTTGGTATATGATCCTACCAGAACCAATATTTAGGTGCCCCACTTCTGAATTTCCCATCTGACCTTCTGGCAATCCTACAGCTAAACCACTAGCACTTAATCTGGTATTTGGGTACTCTTTTAACAATCTATCGAAATTAGGTGTTTTAGCTAGATATATTGCATTGCCTTCATACTCATCTCCAAGCCCCCAGCCATCTAATACTATTAACATTACTGGCTTTTTATTCATATTTACATCCCCCATCTAGTAATTTACAATTTTAACAAAATCCTCTGCAATAAGACTAGCTCCTCCTACTAAAGCTCCATCTATTTCTTCCTTTGCCATAAGTTCTTTTATATTGCTGGGCTTTACACTTCCACCATATTGGATTCTGAGAACTTCCTTAATTTCTTCTTCATATTTCTCTCCTACAACTTTTCTAATAAATCCACACATATTATTAGCATCCTCGGATGAGGCAGTTTTGCCAGTGCCTATAGCCCATACAGGTTCATAGGCAATAACAACGTTTCCTATATCTTTCTTTGCAACATCTTCTAATGCCTTAAGGAGTTGCCTTTTAACTACCTCTTCTTCCTTACCTTCTTCTCTTTCTTCTAATGTTTCGCCCACACACAATATAGGTTTAATACCATGTTTTAACGCAGACTTTACTTTTTTGTTTACCGTTTCATCTGATTCACAAAAGTATTGCCTTCTCTCCGAATGCCCTATAATACAATAGTCTACTCCTATCTCCTTTAACATCAACGGAGACACTTCGCCAGTATAAGCTCCATTATCTTCCCAATGCATATTTTGAGCTGCCACTTTAATGTCCGTTCCTTTTAAAGCTTTTTTTACTTCCATTAAACTGGTAAAGGGAACTGCTACTACTTTTTCTACTTCTGCACTTAACTTACTATTTAATATAGCCTCTATCAATGCAAGGGATTCTGATATGGTATTGTTCATCTTCCAGTTCCCTGCAATTATAGGAACCCGCATTATTTTACCTCCTTATTTATCATCAATAGCATCAATTCCAGGTAATACTTTTCCTTCTAAAAATTCTAAAGAAGCTCCACCACCTGTTGAGATATGGGTAATCTTATCAGCATAACCTGCTTTTTCAACAGCTGAAGCACTATCTCCACCACCAACAATAGTTATAGCCTCTGTTTCTGCTAATGCCTTAGCTATTGCATCTGTTCCTTTCTTGAAGTTTTCCATTTCAAACACGCCCATTGGTCCATTCCAAACTACAGTCCTTGCTTCTTTAATCTCTTTTGAGAATAGTTTAACAGTCTCTTCTCCTATATCTAATCCCATCATGTTCTCTGGAATACTGTCTATTTTTACAGTCTTAAACACTGTATCATTTTTGAATTCTTCGGCTACAACTACATCCACAGGCAATAACAACTTCACTTTTTTCTCTTCTGCCTTTTTCAACAAATCTTTAGCCAAATCTACTTTATCTTCTTCTAAAATTGAAGTGCCTATTTCATAACCTTGAGCCTTTAAGAAGGTATAGGCCATTCCTCCTCCGATTAGAATGACATCTACCTTGTTCAATAAATTCTCTATAACTCCAATTTTATCAGATACTTTAGCTCCTCCCAATATAGCAACAAAAGGCCTTTCTGGATTTTCTAAAGCCTTACCCATTATGGATATTTCCTTTTCTACTAGATATCCTACTGCTGAAGGCAATTGACTCGATAAACCTACATTTGAAGTATGGGCCCTATGTGAAGTTCCAAAAGCATCATTTACATATATATCTCCAAGGGAAGCCAATTCCTTTGCGAAACTCTCCTCATTCTTTTCTTCTTCTTTTCTAAATCTGGTGTTTTCTAAAAGCACCACATCTCCATCCTTCATATTGGATACTATTTCCCCTACCTTATCGCTTACAACTTTATCTTCTTCAGCAAAAATTACTTCCTTGCCTAGTAGTTCCGATAGCCTTTTAGCAACAGGTTGCAAACTGTATTTAGGATTGGGCTCTCCTTTTGGTCGACCTAAATGGGACATCAATATTACCCTTGCTTTATTATCAATTAAATATTTTATAGTTGGTAAAGAACTTACTATCCTTCTATCATCAGTAATATTTCTATTTTCATCCATAGGAACGTTGAAATCACATCTTACCAATACCCTTTTGCCTTCTACTTGTAAATCTTCTATAGTCTTTTTATTTAACATAGTATCACTCCTTTAAGATCATTATTTAACATTTATATAAAAAGGAGTCTTCCCCATGATTAATGAATTTCTGTAATTTCACTAATCATGGGTGAAGATTTTCTACATTACTTATTTGCTACTAATTTTGCTAGGTCTACTACTCTTTTTGCATATCCCCATTCATTGTCATACCAAGCTACAACCTTAACCATATTCCCTATCACCATAGTGGATAGAGCATCTACTGTAGCTGAATGTGGATCGCCTTGATAATCTCTGGATACTAGAGGCTCTTCAGAATATGCCATTATGCCCTTTAATTCACCTTCTGCAGCCTTTTTCAATGCTGCATTAACTTCTTCTACTGTTGTTTCTCTTTCAACTTCAAATACTACATCTACTAAAGAAACTGTTGGTACAGGAACTCTAACAGCAAATCCATTTAATTTACCTTTAAGTTCTGGCAATACTAGAGCTACAGCTTTTGCTGCTCCAGTAGTAGTTGGTATCATGGATTCTGCAGCTGCTCTCGCTCTTCTTAAATCCTTATGTCTCTTATCTAGGATTCTTTGGTCATTAGTATAAGCATGTATAGTTGTCATTAAACCTTTCTTTATACCAAATTCATTTAGTATAACCTTTGCTACTGGTGCAAGGCAGTTTGTAGTACAAGATGCATTAGAAATGATATGATGGTTTTCTGGGTCATACTTATCTTCATTAACTCCCATCACTATGGTGATATCTTCATTTTTGCCAGGTGCAGTTAAAATTACCTTCTTAGCTCCTGCATCAATATGCTTTTGTAGTCCATCCCTATCTCTAAAAGC
The DNA here is from genome assembly GCF_900106765.1 of Tepidimicrobium xylanilyticum. NCBI lineage: Bacteria > Bacillati > Bacillota > Tissierellia > Tissierellales > Tepidimicrobiaceae > Tepidimicrobium > Tepidimicrobium xylanilyticum. The sequence goes on along the minus strand of NZ_FNNG01000008.1, from coordinate 32,841 downwards.
GCCTGTTGAATCAATAACTAAATCTACTCCTAATTCTTTCCAAGGAATTTCAGATGGGTCTCTGTGGGCTATTACCTTAATCTTCTTGCCATTGATAATTAATCCATCCTCCGCTACTTCCACTGTGCCATTGAATTTGCCATAAAGGGAATCGTATTTAAATAAATGGGCTATAATGTTTAAATCCCCTGATGCATTTAGTGCAACCAACTCAAAATCATTTATATTTTCTTCTGCATAAATCCTTAGGAAGTCTTTTCCCATTCTTCCAAATCCGCTTAAACCAACCTTCATTGTCATAAATATTCCTCCTTAATTATATTTATATTGTAAGCTACTAAGTAGCTTTTTTAACCAATTGAATTACCTTTCTTGCTGCCCCTTCATCGGTTACCAATGTAATATCCTTCCTTAATGAAGTAACAGCTATGATTGCCTCAGCTTTATTCTTGCCTCCAGCAACCCCTATTACCCTTTGAATTTTATAAAAATTGTCCAAAGAGATACCAACAGTTAATGATTCATATATATCATTACCTTCAATATCAAAATAATGGCCAAAGGCTTCTCCCACTGCCCCCTTTTCTATTATCTCAGAAATTAGAGTTTCAGGTAGTTGCCTTCTCCTTGCCATAACATCAGATCTGCCAATTCCAAAAATTAATATATTCATTTGGTTTATCAATTCTATTACTTCCTTAATATCTGTAACCTTTAATATGGCCTGAAAAGTCATTTCATCTAAATTATCAGGAGTATGGAGAAGTCTATAGTTTGCTTGTAATTTTTTTGCTAGCTTTGCAGCAATGCTATTTGATTGGGTCTCTACATCCTTGCCTAAGCCTCCTCTAGCTGGAATTACCAATACATTTTCTGCAACTTTTCCTTCCGGCATCTCTTCTGCTACCTGTGCCATAGTGGTTCCGCCTGTAATACCTATAATTGAATTATCTGCTATTAGTCTTCTAAGACATAAAGAAGCTGATTTTCCCATATCCTTTAACACCAAAGGATCTAAATCCGAATCTCCCGGAACTATAATTACATTGTCTAGGGCTAATAACTGTTTTAATTTTACTTCTAAATTTGTAATTCCTCTTAGTTCTCTCATTACAGCCTTTAAACTCTCTAAGGTTTTTATCCCATCTTCTGTTACATACATACCCATACTTTCTATATTCAATAATCCTAGTTCTTTTAAAATATTTACCTCAGTTCTTATAGCTCTTTCACCAATATTAAGTATCTGGGACAGCCCTCTTCTACCAATTGGCTGATTATAATAGACATGGCGCAAAATATTATATCTTATCTCTAGAATATCTGATATCTCTGGAGCTATTCCCTTTAGTAATCTAATCAAATCCATTTAAACACCTCTAAAAACAAATCACCCATAGTATATGATAAAAGGATTAAAATAATCTAGTGGGTCTTTTTTTGTCCCTAATATATGTTTTTTGTCCCGCTTGCTTCAAAAAAATAGAATATTTTTCTATACAATTATATTATAATCAAATGTTTATTAATTTTCAAGAAAAAATCAAAAAAGCCCAATAATTAGCTCTATTCAGAATGACAGTTTTTACGCCATGCTGCTTATAAAACTCTACCATCCTGAAAGATGCTAAGGGGCTCTATCAATATCTTTTTCTTATGGAAGAGGAAGGTATTCCTAATTCATCCCTATATTTAGCAACAGTCCTTCTTGAAATATTTATACCTTTCTTTTTTAAAATATCAGATATTTTCTGATCGCTATAAGGTTTTTTTGGATCTTCTCCGTCTATAATCTCTTTAATAACCGCTTTAATACTAGTTGACGATACTTCTCCTTTATTAGTAGATAGACTACTGGAAAAAAAGTACTTTAATTCAAATAATCCTCTTGGAGTCTGAACATATTTTCCACTAGTTGCTCTACTTACCGTTGACTCATGCATATTTATATCATCAGCAACTTCTTTTAATGTTAAGGGTTTTAAGGCCTTTTCACCCTTTTCAAAGAACTCCCTTTGAAATTTCAATATTGATTCTACCACATTATATATTGTAGCTCGCCTCTGTTCAATACATCTAATAATCCACATTGCAGCATTTAATTTTTCGGAAAGATATTCTTTCGCTTTTGGGTCATTGCCCTTTCTTATCAATTCTTTGTAAAAGTTATTGATGTTTAACCTAGGACCAGTTACATCATTTAAAATTATTACATATTCACCGTCAATGTATTCAATTGTCACATCGGGAGTTATATATTTTACCTGGTCAGAATTGTCAGAAAAAGCCCTCCCGGGTTTGGGCTCCAATGTCCTAATATAATCGCTAATATCCTGTACTTCCTTTAAATCTAAGTTCAATTCCTTTGCTATTTTTAATAACCTATTATGGGCTATATCTTCTAGATAATTCTCAATTATCAGTTCTATATTTGGGTTATTTAATCCACCTGCTCTTACCTGAATTAATAAACACTCCTTTAAATTTCTCGCTCCAACTCCTAAGGGTTCAAAAGTTTGTATAAAAGATAAAACGCTTTCCACTTCTTCAACTTCGACCCCTAGGACTAAAGCTACCTGTTCTATATCTACCATTAGATACCCATTATCATCAATGGCTTCTATCAGCACTTCTCCTATTCTTTTATACCTATCATCCAAATGTGATACATTTAATTGGAATAATAAATTATCCTTTAGAGAAGGTGAAAAACTGATAAAATTTTCATAGTTATATTCTTCAATATTTTTGTCCTTTTCTGGCCTATAGCTAAAGTCATCATATTTATCAATAAATTCCTTCCAATCTATTTCTTCCCCTTCACTATTTAAATCGTCTATACTCTCGAATTCTTCAATTATATTATCTGGTTCTAATAAAGGATTTTCCTCAATTTGCTGTTTTAAATATTCATTAAGTTCCTGACAATTGAATTGCAGTAGCTGTATAGCTTGTCTTAGTTCTGGAGTCATAACTAATTTCTGTACTTGTTCAAGAGCTAGGTTATAACCCAATTTCATTTAGCTCACTCCCACTATTTGATAGTATTAATAAATTTATATTATTCTGTCAATACTATTATACCAGAATATTCGCTTAGATACAAAAGCAATTAAATATCGACAAAATAAGATTAGCCCTTAAAGGGCTAACCTTATTCTTTTTCATAGGGAATACCACTGGCTTTAGGTCCTCTTGCTTCACCTACAAATCCCATTAATACGACTAAGGTAATAATGTAAGGTAGCATAGCCAACAATTGGGAAGATATGTTTAAGCTAGTACTGCCTAAGTAGACTACCAGCCCTTGTGCTGCACCAAATAACAAACAGCCCAACATAGCCCCCTGAGGTTTCCATTTCCCAAATATCATAGCTGCTAATGCTATAAAACCTTGGCCTGATATTAAAGCCGCTCTATAATTCGATATTACAGCTATGCTCATAGCTGCCCCTCCAAAACCTGCTAGCACGCCTGATAGAATTACAGCTAAATACTTTATCCTATAAACGTTGATACCAAGGGTATCTGCAGCTCTTGGATGCTCCCCAACCGAGCGTATCCTAAGTCCTAATTTAGTTTTATACAAGAAAAACCATACAGCTAAGACTAGTAATAGTGCAATATATACTGTAGCATATTGGTTGAAAATAGAATCTAATGCATCCACTATTCTCGCCATAGTTGGGTTTGTGGGAGATATAGATGAAAATAACCCATTTAATGGTCTAGGTATTTTATTGTCTAAATCTAAAGGTATAGTCATAGCTGCACCATCAAAAAATATCTTAGTTAAGAATATTGATAATCCTGGTCCTATAAAATTTATCGCAATCCCTGATACTACATGGTCTGCTGTAAAAGTTACACAGGCAATAGCATGTAGAAGAGCTAAAAGTCCGCCCGCAATTCCTGCCGCTAAAAATCCAATCCAAGGATTTTGTGTAAAATAGGCTACAGTTGCTCCTGCAAAAGCACCTATAGTCATCATACCTTCTAGGCCTATATTTACTACTCCTGCATTTTCAGATAGAACTCCACCTAAAGAGGTGTATATTAAAGGTGCTGAATACATTAAGGTAATTCCAATTATCACTCCCAAATCACTTAGCATTTTCAATTTCTACACCTCTCTTTCTACTTCTAAAAGCCGCTATAATATTTATAAGCTTTGGCATAGCTATAAACATTATGATCACGCCAATGGTTATGTTAATGACTTCTATAGGTGCTCCCATTGTTGGTTGTAACTTACTTCCACCATACTTTAAACCTCCAAATAACAAAGCTGCTGGTATACAAGCAAGTGGATTACTATTTGCTATTAAAGCTACTGCCATCCCATCGAATCCATAACCTTCCATAGTTGCTAATATGGCAGTTTCCTTGGATACCCCTAAAACTTGGGTAGCACCAGATAGGCCAGAAATGGCTCCTGCTATCATCATTGCTAAAATAGTATTTCTCTTTATATTGATACCCCCATATTCAGCTGCATCCTTATTGAAGCCTACAGCCCTTAATTGATAGCCTAAAGTGGTGTGCTTTAATATATACCATATCAATATAGCCACCAATATGGCGATAATAATTCCGAAATTCACAGGAGGATTTAAAAAGTCTTTTAAGAAGGTATTGTTTGCTAAAAAGGCCTTACCTGCATCTGAGGTTTTCCACTTCTCTAGAATTTGGATACTTGCAGTATCTAATATCCTTTCTGAAGCATCCCTATTTGGTCTTTTGAAAGGTTCCCAGAAGACCATGAAATTACTAAAATATAAGGCTATCCAGTTCAACATTATTGTCGTAATAACCTCATTGATTCCAAATTTAGATTTCAGGAAGCCTGCTATTCCACCCCATAAGGCTCCAGCTAAAATTCCAGCTAATAAGGCCACAATGGGATGAATTATTGGAGGTAGATGAAAAAAATAACCTACCAATGTGGCTACCAAACTTCCAAAAATAAACTGACCTTCAGCTCCAATATTAAACAGTCCCGTTTTGAAGGCAAATGATACAGAAATTCCCGTAAGTATAAGAGGTGTAGACCTTATTATAGTCCATGAAATATACTTAGGGTTGCTAAAAACACCCTTAAACATTATCTTATACGCTTCTATGGGATTAAAACCGGTTATTGATAGAGCAATTCCTCCTATTACCAATCCTAGTAAAATGGATATAAGGGTTATCACAAATTTATTTCCTTTCATCCTCTACACCTCCTCCAGCCATTAAGAATCCAATGGTTTTTTCATCTGCATCCTTCTCCGCTATTATATCTACTATTTGTCCATCGTAGATTACTGCTATCCTATCAGATAGATCTAAAACCTCATCTAGTTCAAAGGATATTAATAAAACAGCTTTTCCTTTATCTCTTTGTTCCACTAAATATTTATGGACAAATTCTATAGCTCCAACATCTAGCCCCCTTGTAGGCTGAACAGCTAATAACACCTCAGGATCATTAGTAATTTCCCTTGCTAAGATGACTTTTTGTTGATTCCCACCAGACAGGGCTCCTGCAGTTAGCTTATCATTTCTTGGTCTTACATCAAATTTCTCCATTAGTTCTACAGTAAACTGACTGATATTTCTATGATTTAATCTACCCTTTCTAGAGAAAGGTTCTTTATGGTAATTTTCTAATATCATATTTTCTGCCACAGTAAAGTCTAAAACTAAACCTCGTTTTTGCCTATCTTCAGGAATGTGGCTCATTCCACTCTCCATTATTTCCTTTGGTGTTAAATTTGTTATATCTTTGTCCTGTAATATTACTTTTCCACTTTCCACTTTTCTAAGACCGGTCAATGCTTCTACTAATTCCGATTGTCCATTTCCATCTACACCTGCAATTCCTAGTATCTCACCTTTGTGCAGTTTTAGCGACAGATTCTTTACGACATCTAAACCTCTATTATCCTTAACGGTAAGATCCTCTATTTCTAAGATGACATCACCTATTTCTGCAGGCTTTTTATCTACCTTAAAACTTATTTCCCTACCTACCATCATGGATGCCAACTCTTCTTCTGTCACATCATCTACTTTTACAGTACCAATTTTCTTTCCTCTTCTAATTATGGTACAGTAATCAGCAGATTGCTTTATTTCCTTTAATTTGTGAGTGATTATTATAATCGTTTTCCCTTGCTTAGTTAAATTCTTCATTATTTCAATTATTTCTTCTATTTCCTGAGGTGTGAGCACTGCTGTAGGTTCATCTAGTATAAGTATATCTGCTCCTCTGTATAGGGCTTTGAGAATTTCTACCCTTTGTTGCATTCCAACAGATATATCTTCTATTTTTGCATCAGGATCTACATACAAGCCATACTTGCTTGAGAGTTCCTCTACTTCTTTCCTAGCTTTATTGATGTCTACAACACCAAACTTCCCAATTGGTTCCATTCCTAATATTATATTTTCCACTACGGTAAAGTTGTCCACCAACATAAAATGTTGATGTACCATGCCTATTCCATTTGCAATCGCTACATTTGGGTTTGATACCTCTACTTTCTTACCATTTATAAATATCTCTCCTGAAGTAGGCTGATATAATCCGTAGAGGATATTCATCAAGGTTGTTTTTCCAGCCCCATTTTCGCCTAGTAATGCATGAATTTCTCCCTTATGGACAACTAAATCTATATTGTCGTTTGCGACAAAATCTCCGAACTTTTTAGTTATATTTTTCATTTCGATAACCTTGGTATTATAGTCAATATTGTTCACAGGGCTCCTCCTATCTAATCTAGTATTAAACAGCTCAGACCTATTGCCTGAGCTGCTTAAACTTTTTTATTTTAATGAATCTATAAATTCTTTGTAGGTTGCTTCATTATATGGAACTACTATTTCTCCATCGATGATCTTTTGCTTTAATTCTTCAACTGCATCTAATATCTCCTGTGGTACGTGTTTATTTGATGAAGGTGCAATATCTACTGCTCCACCATCGGCTAAACCATAAGTAATAGTTTGTCCACCTGGGAACTTGCCTTCCACTAAATCTTTTACAACATTATAAACACCAACATCTACACGTTTCATAGCAGAGGTTAATACATTGTCTGGGGCTAGATAATTTTGATCTCTGTCTACTCCTATAGCCCATTTACCTTGCTCTTTAGCAGCCTCGATTACTCCTGTTCCAACATCTCCAGCAGCATGGAATACTATATCTGCACCTTGTTGGTACATCTGCTGAGCAATAGCCTTACCCTTAGCTACATCGGAGAAAGATTCAGCATATTGATTAAGCACTTCTATTTCCTTTCCTAACTCATGTGCTGCATACTGTACTCCAGCTTGATATCCATAATCGAATCCCCAAATTATGTCTCCTGCTATACCTCCAACGAAACCTACTTTATTAGTTTCTGTCATCCTTCCAGCAATATATCCTACTAGGAAGGAGGGTTGTTCTGCCTTAAACATAACACCTACTACGTTATCTGGAGTATTATCTCCAAAGGAGTGGTCTACAATTGCATATTTTTGATCTGGATTAGCTGTAGCAGCATCTAATACAGCATCTGCTAATTTAAAGCCTATACCCCAAATGAGATCGTTTCCAGCATCTAGAAGAGTTTCAAAGTTAGGCGCAAAATCAGCATCTTGTTGAGATTCTTGGTAAGAAACTTCAATTCCTAGTTCTTCTTGGGCTCTTTGCAAACCTTCCCATGCTGATTGGTTAAAGGATTGGTCATGAACTCCACCTTCATCTGTTACCATAGCTATTCTTATTGGTTCGCTTGCTGGTGTATTCTCAGCTTCACCTTGATCTTCTGTTTCTGTTGGCCCTTCTACTTCTGAAGGCGTGTCAGAACTTGAACACCCAACAACAGTAAAAACTAAAATCCCTATTAGCAGTAAAGCTAATAATCTTTTTTTCAATTTTAACTCCCCCTTTTTTGTAATAGCTTAAATATTTTATATCCTCATATATAGGTTATTTAAATATAAAATACCCTATACATGGGACAAAAAATAGATTTTATATTTAATAGCTGCTAACATAAATATTATATAATAATAAACTGTTTTTATCAATGTATAAAGCATATAATAAAAATTAAGAAACTCCAAGAACTTGGAGTCTTGGAGTTTCTAGCAAGGATTAGAATTATCCGCTACATAACCTGCTTTAGACAATATTTCAATGGCCTTTGCCAGTTTTTCCTCATTTACCATTACAATGGGGCCTGTACAACCCATTCCAGATTCTGCATAGATGCCTTCTTTCCATAGAACTCTTACAGCATCTTCTAAATCCATTATATCTATACCGGAAATAGTTCCTGTCACAGTTTCTGCTGGTGGTGCTACTATTTCCTCATCTTCATCTGCAGCTCTCTTAGTATCCTTAGTTAATCCCTTTAATATCTCCTTCAATCCTGCTTTATTAGCCTTTTCAAATTCTTCTTTAACTATTTTCTTTAAATTGCCTTTAATTAATCGTGCACCATAACTAATAGCATTGGCAACTACAGGGATTCCTGATGCTCTTGAAAGGATTAATATTACTCTTTCATATCCTTCACCAATTCCTGGACCATAGCCATAGCCTAAGGATTCATAGCTTCCACCAGTTGTATAGGATGAAAATACTTTCATCAATATATTTCCAGTTAATGTGTCGGTAACCATTACATCTGGTACTCCAGCTAGTAAATCATTACCTCTCATTACACATCCACCATCGGATCTCATGGACTCAGTTAAATTGATTTCATAGCCGTTATTGATCAATTCTTTAAAGGCTCTTTCAACTTGTCTTGCACCATCTACATTTAATATTCCAACAGTTGGATTTTTAACCCCCATAGCCTTTGCTGCTATTATACCACTAATCCCATTTATAACCATAGCCTCGACCCTATGAGGTGATGAGGTCCCTGTAGTAGTTGCAATGGTCATCTCCTTACCCTTACCTGGAGTTATCACCCTACCTACAGTAGAAACTCCTATTGGGAAACTATAGTGCATTGTAACACAAGCATCCAGATCGCCACTATCCAACATTTCTTCCATTATCTTGTAGCCTTCATCTTCCGAATCAACTACAACTTGAGTTAATTTTGAATCAACCTTTGGTCCAATTAATACTACCTCTATGGATGGATCCCTTTCTTGAGCTATTTCTGCACCTTTAACCAAATTATCTACACCATGTTCACTTCCCAAGGTAGTTAAACCAACTCTTACCTTCTCACCAAATTGACCAGTTTCAACTGCATCTGCAATATCGGAAAATACTTTTCCAATCATTTGTTTAATATTCTTTTCCGCCATTTTATCACCTCTAATTCTGAAGTAGATGAGAAGCAAAATCTCTCATAGCTTCAGCTACAAGTTTTCTAACTTCCTCTTCAGAGATACCTTTTTCTTCTTCTGCCTTGCCTGGATTCCTTTCCATTACTATAGATACTCCATCAAATAAATTAGTCATTCTTCCTAAGAATAGACTACCCTTTCCAACGATCATGGCTCTATTTATTTTGCCTTCCAACATATCTTCTCTAGCAAATCCTACATAAGGTACTCCTGATGGAATATGCCCTTGTGTTGGTGCCCAACCTTCCATTCCATGTTCTAGAATGAAATCATTTATTTGTGCTCTTTCAATATCTTTTCTCATTACACCCAATGCACCTATCATCTTGTAGTTTGCATTTGGCACGTCTCCAGCTCCTGCCGGCTTAGTTACATCTGGATTTTGCATCTCAACAGAATATCTATCTATATCAGTTATCTTTAAGTTACCCTTTTCTAATGGTGCAGTAACTAAAGCACTCATTACTGCTTGCGGTGAAGAACCTGTACCAACAGTATGTCTTCCTATTAAGTCAGTTCTTAAAATTGGATTTACACCATCGTTTTCCGATACAAGAACTGCAAAGCCACCAATTACATCTTCAAGGATTGGCATGTCCTTCTCTACGTGGCTCTTTCCATTCATACCTAACTTAGCAGTAGAACCACCAGCTATAACAACTACATTCTTGAAAGCCCCAGACTTAACTAAAGAAGAAGCTACTATCAAAGCATGAGTTGGAGCCGCACAGAATCCTCTAGTATCTGAACCAGTTGCATTTTTGAATCCAACTAATTCAGCTATAGATTTAGCAAAGTTTCCTCCACCCCTTTGATTCATATCTCCACAAGCTTCTTCTGAACACTCTATAACATACTCTACATCATCAGGATTGAAATCATTTTTAGCAATTAGGTTTAATCCAGCTAAAATTGCAGAAGCTTTAGATACTAGATTTTCAAATATAACATGTGCACTTAGATTTTCATCAACATCATGGGCCCTCTTTACACAGCCTACAGTCTTACCACCTGTAATTAGAGGTTCTGCACCTTGTTCATTTATTAACTTTTCAATTTCCTCTAGCTCATCTCCAGTTTTAAGTCTGGATATTAAATCTTCTCTACCCTTTAGTATTGGATGAACTTCAAATTTTGCCTTCACTTCTTCAGTGAACTCCTTAGTTAACTTAACTAAATCGAACACATCTGCTATTTTAATAAGTCCAACAAACTCATCTTCAGGCATTATTTCTCCATATCTACCAAATCTTTCTGCATCTTTTAATGGATTTTGATACCAAGGTTGAGGGTGGTTTCTTAAATCGTCTGGTCTATAGTTTCCTATATAAACTTGGTTTGGTAAATAGTTTACAGCTTCTTCAAAACTACGTAAATGGTTTGGTAACTTTTTTAGATATTCGGAATCTGGGTTTATAACTCTTTCTGTAGTTTGGGTAGTTCCATTATGGATAACCATATCTTCAGCATGAACTAAAATATAACTAGTTCCTTTTACTACAGGATAATTCATATTTACACCTCCAAAAATTATATCATATTTATTTTTATACTTAAAATGGGTGATTTTCATCACCCATTTTAAGTTTTATATACTAATCTTCAAATACTGTTTGACCATCTACTTCGGTTGTTAAAGCCTTTAATGCTTTTTCAACTAAAGCTCTTCTTAGAGCCTTTTCTTCTTTAGGATCTAAGCTTGGATTTCCTAGTGGGTGAGGTATAGCAATCGTTGGTACAATCCTATTAGCCCCTACAGTAAGTGAAATTGGCACTACAGTACACATGTGAACTACAGGTATTCCTGCTCTTTCTATTTCTTTTACCATCGTTGCACCGCAACGTGTACAGGTACCTCAGGTGGAAGTTAGTATAACTGCGTCCACTCCGTCTTCCTTTAATTCCTTACCAATTTCCTCAGCAAACTTTTTAGCATTTGCTACTGCAGTACCATTACCTACAGTAGTATAGAAGTATCTGTGAAGTTTGCCGATCTTTCCTTCTTTTTCCATTTCTCTTAGTACATCTACTGGAATAACCCTGTCTGCATCTTCATTTGCATAAACTGGGTCATATCCACCGTGAGCTGTTTCATGAGTACTGCTGGTTAAATTATCAAATTCTGCTATATCATATTTGCCATATTTGGAGGCTGATGAGGATTCAATGTGATCAGGATTTCCTTTTGGTACTATACCACCAGATGTTACTATAGCAATAGTAGCCTTTGTTATATCCTTAACTGCAGGATTTGGGTCAACCCTGTCAAAGTCTGGCATTGGGAATTCAGTAACGAACTCTTCTCCTCTAAGTTTCTTGAGTAACATCTCAACTGCTCTTTGAGAACCCCTCTTATCGGTAAAGTAATTCTTCCTAATTCCTCTTGGTATATAACCTTCTTCTTCAGGAGTACTTACTTCCTCACCTTTAGCTAATTTCAATGCCAATGGGACCATTTTCTTAACAGCATCCCTCATTCCTGCAGCAGAGTTCTTGGTTGATACTATATATACGTTCTTCTTGAACATATCTGCTCCAGGGTTTTCAACATACATTCCAGTTAAAGAAGGGATTCCTAGTTCATTTTGTACTGCATCTGCAATTGTACCACAGGCCACTCCATATCTTCCAGCATTAAAAGCTGGTCCAGCTATGAATAGGTCTGGTTCATATTTCTTAACCATCTCTAGTATTTCAGCTTTTGCTTCTTCAACATTTTCGTTGAAATAGCTGTCACCACAGATGACAGTTGCAACTATTTCAGCCTCTCCTTTAAATCCTGTATTTATAGCCATACCTGGTCCAACAATTTCTTCTCTAATTTCTGGCTTAATATCTGCTTTTTCTTCGCCGCCAATTCCAGCAAAGAATTGATTTATATAATGAACAACTTTAATTTTAGCCATTAATTTCCCCCCTCTCTTTTTTTCATCGGGAACTAGTCATTGTATTTACCGTATTCTTCTCTTATACCTTTTACTTCCTCGACTATTTCATCAACATTTAGAACCATTTCCATCATACCAATTTGTTCATCGTAAACAGCTGGGTCTACTGATTCTTTGAATTCTGGTTCTACAGCATGATATACTCTAAGTCCTAACTGGACTCCTGCCAATGGACCTGCAAAAGTTGGGTCTCCTGCAGTTACTGTTTCAGCTGCTAATCCAGCTGCTTCAGCTTCTGCTCCACCTATTAATACGATTATATTTTCTGGGCCGTATTTTTCAGCCAAATCTTTAACCCTCTTTTGATTTTCTAGGTCCATTGCTCCTGCGGCAGTTCAGACAAAGCACTCAGTAGATGAGAACACTACTTCAGCTTCTGTAGTCTTAACACACTCTTCGATGGCTGGTCCTGGTATGCCATCTCTATCACCAATGATGATGACTTTCTTACTAGCATCAAATAGTGACATTTCTACACATCCTTTCTTTTATTATTTTGATTTATATTAATATCCTCTTGCTGACATCTTGTTAAATCCTATTTCATTTGTTGCGCCTGTAATAGCTTGTAGTTCAACTAATATTGAACCATCTTCTCTAAGGCTTCCATCAAAACCTCCAGCAATAATATCTACATATTCTAATGAACCAATTATTTTATCCATTGGAGGCAATTCTATAAGTTCATTAGCATTTCCTCCAGTTACTACTGCATTTGCTGATGGATGAGCATCTGCTAATGATTGGCTAGCACCGTCTCTACCTGCATATTCGTCAGTAATAATAACTGTTTTGATGCCTTTTTCTTCAATCTTTCTACAGTTCATAATTAAGTCAGTATCTGGGTTTCCAAATCCTTCTTGTGAGATTATAACACCATCTAAACCTAGATACTCAGCTAATTTAGCTGTCCAGTTTGATGACCTTTCCTTATCAGCTAGGTACACATTTTCATTGGTGATTATAACTCCTACGAAGTTAAGCTCTTTACCATGAACTGCTAATAAGTCGTGAATAACTGGATTGTTCATTTGATGGTAAGTTGTATTCTTGTCGCATGCAGATACACAGTTACCACTTACGATTGCACCGTCCATAATTTCAGTTGGGTACATTATGGTTGGTACTATTTGCTTAGCATCTACCCCATATACATAGGTATCATGAAGTAACCCTTGCGTTTGAAGCATTTGAACATATCCTATCTTTGGAAGATCTGGATATTTCCTAATGCTTTCTAATAGAGTATCTACTTCATATACTTCTACTTCATCCGGAGTAAGGTTTCTAGCTGCTTCAGCAAGATAAGCTGCTGCTTTAAAGCCTGCTAATCTTACAGCTCTTTCATGGTCGTGTTGCTTTAATCCATCAACAGGTTCGCATTTTAATACTACATTCACAGTTTTTGAGAATGGAGTATATTCTGCTCCTGGTCCTGTCATGTCTACAATACCTTCTTGGAAACCTACTATCTTCCCAGTAGTCATAACTGTACAACCTTTTAGTACATGGGTCTTTCCACTTCCTACCACATCAACCTTGGATAGTATTCCTGGGAAAACTCCTCCTGGTCCTTCTACCTTAACTCTTGGTTCAACTACATCCTTAACAGGAGTAATTCTTACACTTTCACCTGGTCTTGCAATGTCCACGTCTACCTCTTTTAGGTGCTCGTCTTCCTTAATTAGTGCAATTAATTCTTCTTTATTTACATATAGCACCCCATTTTCAACTTTGGTTTCATTACCAAATTGAGCATCTTTAATAAACACATGGCCTAATTCAAGACGCATATAGTTCACCTCCCCTTATTATTGGAACATCTATTTTAACTCTGGGGAAAAGCCCAGAATTAAAATCAATTAAACATACTTTTTAACCATTTCTTCTACAGCAGTTGCTGTTGCTTCAGCTTCAGCTAATCTTTCTACTTCTTCTCCATCCTTATAGATAACAATAGCTGGTAATCCCATTACTTTTTGCTTTATTGCTAGTCTCCTTGCTTTTGTAATGTCTAATGAACAGAATTTGACCTTATCACCATACTTTTCTGCCATTTCTTCAATATGAGGCATTAAAGCTTTACAAGGTTCACAAGTTGGTCCCCAATAATCCACTAATACTGGTCCTTCTGCCTTTAAAACCTCTTCTTCAAAGTTATCTCTAGTTAACTCTACCATAAGTATCCCTCCTAAAATGTTTTTTAATCATTAAAAGTTTCATTTATATATTTTTCAGCCTGAACAGCTGCTATTGCTCCATCGGCAGTTGCTGTAACAACTTGTCTTAATGATTTTACCCTAACATCGCCTGCAGCAAAAACTCCTGGGATATTAGTTCTCATTTCTTCATCAGTTACTATATAACCATCTTTCATTTCTACTTTGCCTTCAAATAGATCAGTAGCTGGTATAAATCCAATGAATGGGAATATTCCAAAAGTTCCATCCTCTTCATCCGCAAATATTTCCTTAATTTCTCCAGTTTTTACATTTCTAACAACCATGGACTCAACAATTCCATCGCCTTTTATTTCTTCTACTACAGTATCCCACATGAATTCTATCTTATCATTATTAAAGGCCTTTTCTTGGATGGATTTTGCAGCTCTTAATTCATCTCTCCTGTGGATTATTGTAACTTTTCTAGCAAACTTAGTTAAGTACATTCCCTCTTCTACCGCAGTATCTCCTCCACCAACTACATAAACTTCCATATCTTCAAAGAAGGCCGCATCACATGTAGCACAATAAGAAACTCCTCTACCTGTCAATTCTTTTTCTCCAGGACAGCCTATTGGTCTTGGATTTGCTCCTGTTGCAATTATTACGGTTTTAGCTTGATACTCGCCCTTTTCTCCTTTTATTACTTTAATATTGCCTTCTAATTCTACCTCTTTAATTGTGTCAATAACCCTTTCAGCTCCAAATTCATCTACCTGTTCCACCATTCTAGCTATAAGGGTTGGCCCAGTGGCATTTTCAATGGAGCCGGGGTAATTTGCTACTTCTGCAGTTTTAGCTATTTGTCCCCCCGCCTTTTCCTTTTCCACTATCAAAGTCTTTAGCCTAGATCTAGAAGCATATAATCCAGCAGCCAAACCTGCAGGACCCGCTCCTATTACAACAACATCATAAATCATAGTTTTTTCCTCCTTTAATAATTATAATAATCCTTTACTTAAATTTAGTTAAAATAATCCGGGACTGCTAATTGATAATACTTCTATCATGACTTGCATCTTGAAAAGTTAGATTCCCACTTTAGCTATGTAATCCCCCATCTATTCTGCAGAAAGGCAATTTATGAGAAATACTTCTATTAAAAAGATAATAAAATATTTTCCATAAGGCAAGATTTGTTTATTAAAACTCATACATTAATTAGTTTACCCTAAATTACATTGATTTAAAACATAAAAAAACAGAATAGAAGGAAACACTAGCTGCCCTCTACTCTGTCAAAAACCTGAGAGTTTCTCCATTAATAATGGATTGCTCCTTCGGTGCTTATCGCTTTTCAGAGTTTCGTCAAAGTACGGTTCTTTTGCCTGAGATCGTCATCATAAAATGGCAAGTTTTATGACTTAATCCTTCGGCGCCAAAATAATTTTGGTCTCTCCCGCACTTTTCATCCGATATCCTTATTTTGTTGTTTTTTTCACATTCCATGGCTATTATATTATAATTTTTTTATAAAGACAATACTTTTTATAAAAAAATTTAATGTTTAAATTTTTTTAATTTTTTAACTCATCCAATACGTATAAGGCTATATTTGACGAATGGTCCGAAACTCTCTCAAAATTGCTCAACAAATCCAAAAACACTGCTCCAGAACTTGGTAAACATAAATGTTTATTTAATCTTTGTATATGACCTTCCCTATATTCTTTTTCCAAAGCGTCAATTTCTTCTTCTATCTTAAGCACATCCCTTGCCTTGTCTAAATCCGCATCCTTCAAAGCCTCTAAAGATTTAATAAACACTTCTTGACCTTTAGATGAAATAACTTTGAAATCTCCGATAGCATCTTCTGAAAAATCCAACTCATCATCTATTGCTGTTTGAGCTAATTCTGCAATGTTATCTGCGTGGTCTCCCACTCTTTCTATATCATTTATAACGTTTATCAATATACTCACCTGGGCATGCTGTGCTTCTGTTAATGGAGCATTAGAAAGTTCTACTAGATACTCAACTATGTCGCTTTCTAATCTATTAATAATTTTTTCTTGATTAAACACTTCCTGAGTTAATTTTTCATCCTTATTCAAAAATGCATTTGTAGCTGTTTTTAAATTGTCTGCTACTATTTTGCCCATTCGAAGAACTTCTTTAGTTGCTTGCCCTAAAGCAATTGAAGGAGTCTCAATTATTCTTGAATCCAAAAACTTTAATCCTGCCTCAGTTACCTCTTCCACATCTCCAGGAACTATTTTCATTGCTGCTTTTACCAATAAGTTAGAAAAAGGAAGCTGGATAACTACATTTATAAGATTAAACAATGTATGGGCATTAGCAATTTGTCTTTTAATATCGTATGGGGAAATTTTTAATACTAAATATTGTATAGGATTCTTAAGTATAGTGACGAATATGATAGTACCAATTAAATTGAACAAAAAATGTAGAACCGCAGCTCTTTTAGCAGTCTTATTAGCTCCTATACTGGAAATTAATGCTGTAGTTGTAGTTCCTATATTATCTCCAAATAGTATGGGAAAAGCTATATTTATATTTATAAGCCTTTGGGAAGCTAGCGCCTGCAACAATCCTATAGAAGCACTACTGCTTTGCAAAATAGTTGTTAATCCTAAACCAACTAATATTCCCAAAAATGGATCTTCTAATCTAATCATTATATTCGTAAATACAGGATTGTCAGCTAATGGTTTCAGCCCACTGCCCATCATATCCATGCCTATGAAAAGAATCCCAAAACCTATCAATATTTCAGCAATACTCTTTGTCCTTTTTTTCGATGCTACTAACCAAGTTCCAACTCCTGCAGCCACGGCTAATGGTGCAAAATCCGTTAAGTTAAATGCGATTAATTGGGCCGTCACAGTAGTACCTATGTTAGCACCAAAAATTACCCCAACAGCCTGGTGCAAAGTCATAAGGCCTGCATTAACAAAACCTATTACCATTACTGTAGTAGCACTACTACTTTGAATTATCATAGTAACTATAGTGCCTACCAAAACGCCCATTAGCCTATTATTAGTCAGTATCTCAATCAATCTCTTTAATCTTTCTCCTGCAGCTTTTTGTAAGCCTACACCCATTATATTCATACCATATAAAAAAAGTCCTAACCCACCTAATACTGGTAACGCTATATCCATCTGTATCCTCCTACCTAAGTAGATTTTATTATAATACTAACCCATCAGAAAGCCAACAATCATCTAATGAAACCATGATTCTTCCATGATGTTATTCTAACTGTGGGAAATCTAACTGCCTTAATGCCTCAAATAAAATGATATTTACAGAATTGGCTAAATTAAGTGACCTTTTTATGCCCAATTTCATCGGAATCCTAATAGTTTTATCCCAGTTTCCATCTAAAATTTCTGCCTGAAGACCTTTTGTCTCTTTCCCAAAAACGATAAATGAGTTCTCTGGATATTTAACTTCCGTATATTTATGTAATCCTTTTGTAGTAGCATAAAAGAAAACTTCATTTTTGTATTTGTTTTTAAGCTCAAAAAAGTTGTCATAGTAATGAATCTCTACTAAATTCCAATAATCTAATCCTGCTCTTTTTAAATGTTTATCCTCTACAGAAAACCCTAAAGGCTTAACTAGGTGAAGTGTTGTGTTTGTTAAAGCACATGTTCTAGCAATATTCCCAGTATTCTGTGGTATTTCAGGTTCAACAAGAACTATATTTAAGGTCATACTATAACTCTCCTCTACAATTGATTTATCACATATTTTTCTATCGCCTTCGCCACTCCATCTTCATCATTAGTATCTGTAATTATATCCACATAATCCTTAATATCTACAGTTCCATTTTTCATACCAATTGCCAGCCCTGCAACCTTAAACATGGAAATATCATTTTCATTATCTCCTATAGCCACTACCTCTGATGCAGCTATATTCAATTCTTTTATCAAGTATTCTAATGCAGTCCCCTTTGACACTCCTTCACTCATCACTTCGATATTGTTATACCAAGAACTAGATATGCTGATTCCTTTTATTTGTTTTAGTTTTTCCCTAAAATTTAAAAGCTTATCCCCACTCTCATCTATAAACACAAATTTATAAATAGTTGGTCTATTGTGTTCTAAAATATCCATAGGGTTTTTAAATATTTCTATCTCTATGCCCTGTTTTACCCAATCTTTTTCATAATATTTATAATAGTCAAAACTTTCACTTCCACATTTCCTTAAATAGAATGTATATTTGTCATAAAAATAATAATAAATACTGTTTCTTTCTGCTAACTCAACTATTTCTTTTGCAGTATTTACATCCATCGAATTCTCATATATAAAATCTTGTCCCTTTAAACAATAAATTAAAGCACCATTACAAGCAATAACATGATTATTCAACCCTAGGTTTCTGCTAAAATATAAAGCTGAACTTAAAATTCTCCCAGTAGATAAAACAATATGAATTCCCTTTTTCTTAGCTCTTAATAAAGCATTTCTATTCTTATAAGAAACCTTCCTTTCACTATTAAGAAGCGTCCCATCCATATCTATGGCTATTAATTTATACTTCATCTGATTTCCTCCTATTCTGTAGCCAAATTTAATATACCATAAAAAAATAATTAGTCAATAAAAAATTTTATTGACTAATTAAATTCAAATTATCCCTTTCTAACTTTAATAATCTTTCCTTCATTGCAATTCCAGCTCCAAATCCCACTAAACCTCCATTAGAACCCATCACCCTATGACAAGGGACTACTATGAGAATAGGATTCTTATTCAATGCACCTCCAACAGCCCTATATCCTTTCGGGTTGCCAATCTTTATGGCTAAGTCCCTATAACTTATCGTTTCTCCATAAGGGATATTTAACAGCTCAAACCACACTCTTTTCTGGAATTCCGTTCCCTGTAGGTCTAGAGGAAGAGAAAACTTTTTCAATCTCCCTTTTGAATATTCTATTATCTCTTCATGATAATGATGCTCATCTCTATCTACTTTAATTGCTTGTCCATATTTATTATTTATGTGCTGAATGATGCTTTCCATATCCTCTGCCAACGAGAGATTTACTATACCCTTTTCAGAAAAAAATATAACTAATCTTCCTAATTCCGTATCAAAATCATAGTATTTTATGAGTTTCTTATAACTATTCATTCCTAGTTAACCTCCATTGTTCCCTAACCATCTTCTCTAACATGGGACTAGATTTAATATCAGGATTAGAAATAACTCCATTAAACCATTTGAACGCTTCCTCTTTATTGCCAAGCCTTCTATTTATTTCTCCCAACAAATAAGCTAGTTTTATTTCATCCCTTTTAGCTCCTTTAGCATTTACTAATGATTCATTGTAATAGCTGTATTCATATAAATCTTTAGTAATTGATAAAAATCGTATCTCTTCTTGATCACCTTTAATCCTGTAAAGCCATGCTATGCTATGTGCTAAAGTACCTAATTCAACTTTATCATAATCTAATACTTGTCCAATATAAAAAGCTAATTTATAAACAACTATTGCATCGTCAATGGATCTTTCTCCCCCATAACTCCTTTTGCTCCATTTAGAAGCTACTTCTTCCAGTAATATCTTTTTATCTCTTGCGGAAACAGAATCAAATCTACTTTCTGTTGCAGCATAACCACAGTTAGGGCAAAGAAATACATTATAAATAAGAGGATTCTCACCCTCATAATAGGAGAGTAGGTCCTCATCTCTCTTAATTAATTTTAATCGGGAAATTCTAACCTTCTTAGTTGCAAACTCCTCATTACAAACAGGACATTCCAATTTCTTATCATATAATAACTCATTTAATTCTGTCACAATAATTCCTCCTTTATTGTCCATTGCTTCCATCCATTTCTATATCATCTATCCTGTTATTCAATTCATCTTCCAAATTGTTAGATGTTTCAACAACATCTTTACCGACCTTATAAATAAAATTTTTTGGCCTATAAAAGTCTTTACTAATTAGTTCTCTGCTCACAGTTTTGCCATTTTTGATTATAGACTTATAGGTATTAACCTTATATCCTTTTCTTCCTGCTTGAACCAAAATCCTACTACCAGGCTCTAACGTCTCATCTAATATAAGCTCTTCATTTGCAGGAATAGTCTCTATTATTTCTGATTCAATTTTTACAGTATAATCTTTCGATCGCTTATCTCCATATATATAGAAATATAGTTGATTTCCTACCATTTTCGAATCAATGTATATAGGAAAATCAAAATCATTCCTAAATTTCAAATCCAAAAATCCATAAGCTACCGCTGCATCCTGCCCAAACTTTACATAAGTTGCTGGTATGGAATGGGGCGATCTTTCCAAAATAGTCACATCTGCCAATAATAAGGCATTATACAATGTTGTAGAGGTCTGACATACCCCTCCTCCTACATCAGGTGTAAACTCACCATTTAAAATTACATTTGCTTCTTTATATCCAAACTTCTTATCTCTAGGACCTGTAGTATCGTTAAAAGATAAGCTCTCTCCAGGCATTAATAGTTTCCCTTTTAGGGCCGTAGCAGATATCCTAATATTTTCAATCCTATTCTGACTACTCCCCTTAAAAGAAGTAGAGTATTCTCCAATAACTCCATTGATTCTACTCAATAGGCTTTTGGTAACTTTAGGAAGAATATTTTCTACGGGTATTTCTATAGTATCTAATCGGTCAATATTATCATTTATAGCCTTGCTTAATTTCTCCTTATCTACAACTCTACCCACTACCTCATTTGTAATAGATATATTACCATTATTAAAATGAAATTCTGCATCCTTTGCATCACTATCTATTTCTTCACTAATGGTGTCTACAATATGGTTTATTCTATTTTTATCTATATTTGAATCCAATGGAATTACAATCCCATTTTTTTTCACATAGATTATATCCTTTATCCTTTTAAATATGCTACCTTCTCTACCTACAGAATAAGCTTCATTTATAGCCTTTTCATAATCAGAATATAACCCTAATTCATCTAAGCTATAGACATACTCCTTATCTGCATATATGAGCTTCATACTTCTGTCCTTTAGCTCTTTTTCATGATTTTCCTTAATATAATTTAGTCCTTCTTCTTTGGTCATAAGGGATAAATCATATTTTTCAACCCTTACTCCCTGATATATTAAGTTGGTATTTAAAATTTTAAAATATCCATAAAAGCCTAAGCCTATGATTGAAGCTATTACAATAGATAAAAACATGAATGCAATTTTAATCTTTCTATTAGATCTTTCCATATTTGGCCTCCAAATCTATATATTATTCATTATTAAATATATGTACTACTTGATAATAGAATACTATTTGCTCCAATAAATTTCTATTTCATCTCCATCTTTGAGGGGGGCCATATATTCGGCATCTTTACCATTAATCCTAAGAATTAAATTACCTCTTGGTCTCGATAAATCGAAATCTATATAATCAAAAATATCCACAAAGATAAATTTATCCTTATTGTGGTTTATTACCATTTCTTTCCCATTAACATATAATATTATCTTCTTACTTCTCCTTATTACTATTTCATCCCCCTTATTCAAAGGGGTTTTTAGGTCTGCTTCTTCTCCATTTATAAGGATATTAGATACGAAAGAAATTTCATCTGTATCCTTTAGCAATTCTTCCAAGTTTTCTATCTTAATGATTTCTATCCTATCACCTTCTTCTAAAATAGGATTATTTTTTACAATATTTCCATTAATTCTAATTTCCTTTACTAAATTATATTGTTTCCCATTAATAGTAACCTTTTCTTCTAAAGAAACACACTGGGATAAAAATGGTTTTGGCTTCTCTCCTTGGGTTGCTTCAACTATCCTTACCACATCCCCATCATACAACGGAGTATTTAAGTTGCCAATAATATCATTTACATATATTTTGGCTTCAACTCCATCTTCACCCAATAAAACCCTTCTTTCTCCATTGACAAAGTAGACAAAATTATCTCCTAATTTAGGAATCAATTTTCTAGGGTTATATCCAGTAAGAACTAGTATATCGGAAACTTTAATTCTTTCAGCATTAAATAATCTAACCTCTTCTCCATTAAATGTTATTTCTATAAAATTCTTGTATTTTCTAGTAATGCTCTCTAGAGCTATTCCAATTGGAGTAATAATATCTGGACCCTTCAAGTTAGAATCCAAATTTTCTAAGTTTTCAATAAAGCTAGTATCCCTAATGGATACCCTTTCTTTGGGTAGTCCCAATTTTTCCGCTATACATTCCCTCAAGCCTGGCATTTGACTACTACCACCAATAAGGAATACTGCACTAGGAGCTTTTCCATTGAACTCGATAATTTTTTCAACTATCTCATTAGCTATATCCTCTATAGTTTCATATATACTAGCAACTATTTCCCTAGTAGTCAATTTATGCTTAACCCCTACTACATCTAAAAACTCATGTTCTTCTTGAGAATTAAGTTTAATTTTCAATTTTTCGCTTGTACTAAAATCTAATAAGTATTTTTTTGATATGGCCTCAGTTATCTCATCCCCTGCTTTAGAGGTCATAGCATAAGCAATTATCTTCCCATCTTTTGTTATGGCAATATCCGAAGTGCCTGCACCAATGTCTACTAAGGCTAAATTTAATAACCTTAATTCCTCTTTGATAGCTACACTTAATGCTGCAATAGGCTCCAAAGTTATATTACCCACTTCAAGACCAGATTTGGATATGACAGTATATAGGCCTTCTACCACCATTTGAGGTAAAAAAGTAGCCAAAATTTCTACTCCTATTTTATCCCCTCTATGACCTTCTAATTTATTCATCGTATTATCATTTAAGTAGTAATTAATCACCGTATACCCGATATTATAGTATTTAAATCTATTTTGCTCCTCATTATCGTTAATTATCTCTTGTGCTTTTTGAACCGCTTCTAGTTCTAAAACCTCCACAATATTCCTTTTGATTTCTACGTTATTTCCTAATTCTTTATCTACCCTCACTTTACAAGTCTTCAGAGATCTACCAGCAGCTGCAATGGACACCTTCTTTAAGCTGATATCTAATTTCCTTTCCAAATCTGACTTTATCTCCTTTACCAACTCCGTAACCCCATCTATATCGTGAATCTGTCCATCATACATATGCCTCTTTTTATGTTCTCGAATTGAATGAGCTAGTATTTTAAACTTCTCTTCATTTGTATAAACACCTGCAATACCAATTACAGTTCTAGTACCTATATCTAAAGAAAAAAATAGTTCTTCTCTTAATTTATCTAACTGTT
Source organism: Tepidimicrobium xylanilyticum (assembly GCF_900106765.1). Taxonomy (NCBI): domain Bacteria; kingdom Bacillati; phylum Bacillota; class Tissierellia; order Tissierellales; family Tepidimicrobiaceae; genus Tepidimicrobium; species Tepidimicrobium xylanilyticum. The sequence continues at coordinate 9,070 of NZ_FNNG01000008.1, read as the reverse complement.
CCATAATAACAGCCCTTTCCTTATTTATTAACTTCTTCTTTATAATAGATGCAATAATCGGTTAATGGACATTTTTGACATAGAGGCTTTCTCGCCTTACAAATTCTGCGACCATGAAATATCAGCAGATGATGTGCTTTAGACCACATAGATTTATCAATATTATTCATTAAATCCTTTTCCGTTTCCAGCACATTGTCGCTATCTGCCAATCCAATTCTATTGGATACCCTAAAAACATGGGTATCTACTGCTATGGCAGGTATTGAAAAAGCATTGCTTAAAACCACATTAGCAGTCTTCCGACCAACTCCAGGTAGAGTCATTAATTCCTCTATCGTATTAGGCACCTGCCCATTGAACTTTTCAATTAGCAATCTGCAGGTAGATAGAATATTTTTACTTTTAGTTTTATAAAATCCACAACTTCTAATCCTTTCACCTAACTCCTCGTCAGTTAACTTTAAATAATCTTCAGGTGTTTTTAGTTCCTTAAATAGCTTTTCAGTAGTCCTATTTACTTGCACATCTGTGCATTGGGCTGAAAGAATTGTTGCAATTAACAGTTCAAAAGGATTTGAATAGTTTAACTCTGCCTTCGCATCAGGATACAGCTCCATTAGTATGTCGATGACTTTCTTAATTTTTTCTTTAGCTAATATATTCTTCATCAAATCACCTACAATATTTCTATATTGTAATCTATTATCTCCACCCTACTATCTCCATCAATAAACTTTAGTACATTGGAAATAGTTTGATTGGCGTGATTTGCATCATTAGTCACACATGCAAATCCTATCATCGATGTCTTCCAACTATCATTTAATCCCACTTCTGCTATTGATACATTGAATCTAGATTGAATCCTGCCCATTAAACTTTTTACAATGTGTCTTTTTTCTTTGAGTGAGTTGGACTCAAATAGCATTAACTTTATTGAACAAGTTCCCACAATCATAAATCCACCTCGATGCTATATTCCCTTTAATATATTTTATAACTGTGTACCCTTTATTTCAATCTAAAAGAATTTATAGTTATGGATAGGATAAAAAAAGAGGATTGAATCCTCTTTTTTTATCCTAAAATATTCATTTCCTTTCCAACCTTTTCAAATACTTCTACAGCCCTATCAAGCTGTTCTTTAGTGTGGCCTGCAGTTACCATACATCTTACCCTGCCTGTTCCTCTTGGTACAGTTGGGAATACTATAGGTGAAACGAAAACTCCATTTTCTAATAATTTTCTGCTGAATTCCATGGTTTTAGCTTCATCCCCTATTATAACAGGTGTAATAGGAGTTTCGCTATTACCTGTATTAAATCCTAATGTTCCAAGTTTTTGCTTGAAATGTCTAGCATTATCCCATAGCTTATCAGTGTATTCCGTAGATTCCATTAGCATCTTTATTGCTTCGATTATAGCTCCTACAGCAGCAGGTGGTAATGAGGTACTGAATAAAACAGGTCTTGCCCTATGATTTAACCATTCGTACATAGTTCTGGAACCTGCCACATATCCTCCTACTACTCCTATGGCTTTTGATAAGGTCCCAATTGTAAAGTCTACTCTTCCATGTAATCCAAAGTGGTCTACAGTCCCTCTTCCACTTTCACCTAAAACTCCTGAACCATGGGCATCATCTACATAGGTCATAGCCTCATATTTTTCAGCTAATTCTACTATTTCTGGCAATTTAGCAATGTCTCCATCCATGCTAAATACTCCATCGGTAATAATAAGTACGTTTCTATATTTATCTCTATTTTCTTTCAGCAACTTTTCTAAGTGGTCTAAGTCAGAATGTTTAAATATCATCTTATCGGCCTTACTTAATCTGGTACCATCTATTATGGAAGCATGATTTAATTCATCAGATAAAATTAAATCTCCAGCTTCTGTTATAGCTTGTATAGTTCCAGCATTACAATTAAATCCAGACTGATAGATGAAAACTGCTTCTTCTCGCTTGAACTCTGCTAATAATGCTTCAAGTTCCTCATGAATGGACATGTTCCCAACTATAGTCCTTACAGCACCTGCTCCAGCACCGTATTTTTCAACTGCTTCGATGGCTGCTCTTTTTAACCTTGGATGGTTTGCAAATCCAAGATAATTATTGGAAGAAAGGTTGATTACCTTCTTTCCATTTAAAATTACCTCTGCTTCATTTGCTCCCTCTAAAACTGGTAATTTTCTATATACTCCCTCTTTTTTAAGCTCTTCTATCTTTTCCTTCAAAAAGCTTAGTTCATGAACATTAGACAACGTTATCCCTCCTAAAACATGTTTTAAATTATTGTCACAGGTATAGTATAACACAAATTTTTCGTCGGTCTACAAGTTTGTTAAAAAATTATTTAATAAGTTTCTCATTTTTTTCTTTGTATCCTCATCATTTTCAATTCTGATTCTCTTTTCAATCACCGCCTTCCCATAATTACAATCTAGTTTTTGAATAGCCCAAGCTGCACATTCCCTAATCATGGGGTTTGGATCTTTTAATAAAGGCTCTAATAGTTTGATATTCCCTTTATCCTTCATATTTGCTAAAGCAATTATTCCATTTCTCTTCAGAATGTTTTTTCCTCTCCAGCTGCCTGCCATATCCCCATATCTTGCTTTAAATTGTTTATTTGATATGCATAATAGCTCTTCTATATTAATATATCCCATAGTAGTCCAAGGTATAAATTCTTCATGGTAAGATTTTTTCACTCCATTGTTCTTAGGACAGACCTTTTGACACGTGTCACAACCATAAATTTTTACTCCCATCTTATCCCTTAATTCATAGGGAATCCAATTTTTTGTTTGAGTTAAATAGGATATGCATTTTTTAGGATTAACTCTATATGGCCTCTCTAAAGCTTTAGTAGGACAATAATCAATACATAGACTACAGTTTCCACATTTGCTTTCCTTTTTACTATGTTCAACATCTAACTCCAAATTCGTCAACATATACCCTATAAATATAAAAGAACCATATTCATCATTTATTATTGAACAATTCTTTCCATAGTATCCTATACCAGCCCTATTTGCCAATTCCCTATCGATTAAGGGACCAGTATCTACATAATATTTATACTCAAAATCCTTAATTCTTTTAATCTCCGCTATTAATTGTTCAAATTTATCCTTTAAAACCCTATGGTAATCTAGTCCCCAACTAGATTTAGAAAGGATTCCTTTCAAATCATAATCTGGATTTTCGTTATAATCAACATTATAAGATAAACCTATTACGATTATGGTTTTACATGCAGGAAAAATTAACTTAGGGTTAATCCTCTTTTTCAAATCCTTTTCTTCAAATTCGGTTTCCATACTTTTTCTTTGCCTTAAAACAAGATAATCCTCTAAATCAAATAAAGGTTCACAATCCGTGAATCCTATTAAATCTATATTTAACGCTTTGGACTTATCAACTATAAATTGCTTTAAATTCATAGTTTACACCTGTTTCCTTCTAATAATCTAATTTAATTATATTATACCACTCCAGTACAAAAGATACTATATTAGCACTATAACTAAGGAGTTAATTATTTATAATAAAAATCATTTAATTCCTACTAAATTAGTAGGATTTTTTTAAAAACTGTGGTATACTATTGTGAGAACGGGTATCATTTAATAATAATTATTGATGTAAAGGAGAATATTTATGAGAAAGAATATACTAAATATAAAAGATTTGAAAGTCCAAATAGATGAAAAAGAAATACTGAAAGGGTTGAATCTTCAAATAAACGCAGGAGAAATCCATATTATAATGGGCCCTAATGGAAGTGGAAAATCCACGTTAGCCTATACCTTGATGGGTCATCCTAAATATGATATTACCAATGGTGAGATTATATTTGACGATGAGCTTATTAATGAACTTAGAGCTGATGAAAGAGCTAAGAAAGGAATTTTTTTATCCTTCCAATACCCAGAAGAAATTCCAGGGGTAACAGTGGAAGAATTTTTGCGAACAGCCAAAACTTCTGTAACTGGTAAATTTCAAGGAGTAATGGCTTTTAAAAAAGTGCTAAAAGAGAAGATGAAAGAATTGGAAATAGCTGAAGAATATGCAGCAAGATATTTAAACCAAGGTTTTTCTGGCGGAGAAAAGAAGAAAAACGAAATACTTCAGATGGCAGTCTTAGAACCTAAATTAGCCGTATTAGATGAAACAGATTCAGGCCTTGATGTAGATGCCATAAGAATAGTAGCTGAAGGGGTTAAACGGATGCACAATGATAAAAGGTCTATTCTAGTAATAACCCACTATAACAAATTATTAGAATATTTAAATCCTCATTATGTTCATATCCTATTAGATGGAAGAATAGTTAAAACTGGCGGAATAGATTTGGCAAATGAAATCGATGAAAAGGGATATGAACATATTAGGTCAATATATTCTTACCAATAGAGGTGAATGATATGGAAAAAAGAAAAACTTACGTAGAAGATATCGACAGAGGTATTTATGATATTAAAAATAAATTTTCTTATAGATATAAAGCAGATAAGGGATTGACTCCAGAAATAATAATTGAAATTTCTAAGGAAAAGAATGAACCTGAATGGATGACAGAGTTCAGACTGAAATCCCTAGAAATATATAATAGTAAACCTCTGCCTACTTGGGGTGCCGATTTGTCAGATCTTGATATGGATAATATAGTTACCTATGTAAGACCTAATGCAAATTTAGTAAATAATTGGGACAAAGTCCCAGAAGATATAAAGAAAACTTTTGAAGCCTTAGGAATCCCTCAAGCAGAAAGGGAAGCTTTAGCTGGTGTAGGAGCTCAATATGATTCGGAAGTTGTCTATCACAATATTAAACAGGAACTAATAGAACAAGGAGTTATATATACAGATATGGAGACTGCTCTACATGAATATGAGAATGTGGTGAAAGAACATTTCATGAAACTAGTTACACCTAATGACCATAAATTTGCTGCTTTGCATGGAGCAGTTTGGTCTGGTGGCTCCTTCGTTTATGTCCCTGAAGGGGTTAAGGTAGATATTCCTCTACAATCTTATTTTAGATTAAACGCACCAGGAGCAGGCCAATTTGAACATACTTTAATAATCGTAGGTAAGGGAGCAAGTCTCCACTTCATAGAAGGATGTTCCGCACCCTTATACAGGGTAACAAATCTGCATGCTGGCTGTGTAGAACTATTCGTAAGGGAAAATGCTAAATTAAGATATAGTACCATAGAAAACTGGTCTAGAAATATGTATAACTTGAACACTAAGAGGGCACTGGTAGATAAAAACGGAACCATAGAATGGGTTTCCGGATCCTTTGGCTCTAAAGTTACCATGCTATATCCTATGAGCATATTAAGGGGAGAAGGTGCTAGATCTGAGTTTACAGGGATTACCTTTGCTTCCTCTGGACAATATTTGGATACGGGTACCAAAGTAGTTCATGCTGCACCTTATACTACATCTAGTATTAATTCAAAATCCATTTCAAAAAATGGAGGCCATGCTTTTTACCGAGGATTGCTTAAAGTAGCTCCAAATGCGTATGGATGTAAATCTACAGTTTCCTGCGAATCTTTGATGCTAGATAATGAATCTGCATCCGACACGGTACCGGTGATAGAGTTATACAATGACGATATAGATATTGGCCATGAAGCTAAAATCGGAAGGATTAGCGATGAAGCCATATTTTATTTAATGAGTAGGGGAATAGCCGAAGAAGAAGCCAAGGCCATGATAGTTAGAGGATTTGTAGAACCTATTACAAAAGAACTTCCCTTAGAATATGCCGTTGAATTGAATAACTTAATTAATATGGAGCTAGAAGGCTCTATCGGATAGGTGGGGTGAGATGAAAATGATAAATAGTAAAGTTCGTTCAATTAATGTTGTAGACTATAAAAAAGATTATATAAAATTTGATACTAAGCTTCCGGAAGGAGTAATACTTGAAAAAATCAATAAGAGTAAAAATGAAATCGTAATGGATTATCTAATAGTCAAGGAATTTGAGAAAACTAAAAATGAGTTTACTCCCTTTATTGAAGAATCCTATAATACTGGGATAGTATACTATATCCCAAGGAACATAAAAATAGATAAACCAATTAAAATAGAATTTAATATGGATGAGGAAAACCCAGTTGTTATAAATCAAAACATCATAGTAGCTGAAGAAGGAAGTGAAACTACTATCATAATGGATTATACTTCCTGTGGTGAAGTTGAAGCTTTCCATAAGGGAATTACCAAAATATTTGCCAAGGAAAATGCAAAAATAAACATAATTAAGATTCAAAGGATGAACGATAAATCTCAAAGCTCTGATTACAATATTGCCTATATAAAAAGCAATGGAAAGATCAATTGGATTACTGTTGAATTAGGAAGTTGTATTGCTAATTCCAATTATTCTAACTATTTAGAAGGTGAAGCCAGTAAAGCTTACCTTTCATCCATTTATTTAGGTAATGGAAATAAAAAGATGGATTTAGAATACTCAATGATCCATGAAGGCCCTATGAGTATAAGCAATATTGAATCAAAAGGGGTGCTTATGAACCATGCTAAGAAGATGTTTAAAGGCAATTTAGACTTTAAAAAAGGTGCCCGACTTTCTAAAGGCAAAGAAGAAGAGTATGTAATATTATTAGACCCTACTGTAAAATCTGAATCAATCCCTGCTTTATTGTGTCACGAAGATGATGTAGAAGGAGAACATGCAGCTAGTGCAGGGCAAATTAACGAAAACAAGTTATTTTACCTTATGAGCAGAGGTTTAGAAGAAAAAGAAGCCAAAAAATTAATAGTAGAAGCCTCTTTTAAACCAATAATAGATAGAATTCCCTTTGAAGACTACCAGAAAATAGTATTAGATGAAGTTGAGAGGAGACTCATAGATGGCAAAAATTAATCCAGAAATTATTAAAAAAGATTTTCCCGTATTTAGACAGGATATTGAAGGAAAGAGATTAATATACTTGGATAATGGGGCTACCACTCAAAAGCCACTTCAAGTTATTGAAGCTATGGCTGAATACAATAGACTATCCCATGGTAATCCTCACAGGGGAGCTCATAAATTAAGTATAGAGGCAACAAAAGCTTATGATTCAGCGAAAGAAAAGATTAAAGAATTTATAAATGCTAAATCTACAGAAGAAATTGTATTCACCAGAAACACAACAGAGTCCTTAAATCTAATTGCCTATTCCTATGGGAAGAAATTTATAAGTGAAGGAAATGAGATAGTACTGACAATATCAGAACATCATAGCAATATACTCCCATGGCAAAGAGTAGTAAAGGAAAATAAAGGGGTACTAAAATACATGTATTTAAATGATGAAGGTAGGCTTACTTTAGACGAAATCAAGAATAAGATTACCAATAAGACTAAGCTAGTAAGCATAGGTTATATGTCTAACGTTCTAGGTACAATTCATCCAATAGAGGAAATAATAGATTACGCCCACAAAATGGGGGCGGTAGTAGTAATAGATGGAGCCCAAAGCGCCCCTCATCTTAAAATAGATGTCCAAAAGTTGGATGCAGACTTCTTCGTTTTCTCAGCCCATAAGATGCTTGGCCCAATGGGGATTGGTGTATTGTATGGGAAAAAGGAAATATTGGAAAGTATGCCTCCATTTTTAATGGGAGGCGATATGATTGAATACGTCTACAAACAAGAGGCCACCTTTGCTCCCCTACCCTACAAGTTTGAAGCAGGAACACAAAATGTAGAGGGTGCTGTAGGACTTAAGGCTGCAATTGAGTATTTGGAAAAGGTCGGATTGAATAATATAGAAGAACACGAGAAGATGTTAACGGAATATGCTTTAAATAAGATGTTAAAATTACCTTATATAGACATACAAGGCCCAAAAGATTTAGAAATGAGAGGTGGATTAATTTCTTTCACTGTTGATGGCGTCCACCCCCATGATGTTTCAACTATATTGGATTCCTATGGAATAGCTATTAGGGCAGGTCATCACTGTGCTCAGCCTCTCATGAGATTTTTAGATGTTCCTGCTACCTCTAGGATTAGCTTTTATTTATATAATACTAAGGATGATATAGACCAATTTATTGAGGGAGTTAAAAATGTAAGGAAGTGGTTTGGCTATGGATCTTAATTCAATATATTCCCAGCTAATTATGGAACATAGTAGGAGTGGACATAATAAAAAACATCTAATAAATCCGGATATAACAGAAAAAGGCCATAACCCAAGCTGTGGAGATGATATTACTTTGGAATTAAAGCTTAATGGAAATATAATAGAGGATGCTTCCTTTACAGGAGTAGGTTGCGCCATATCACAAGCATCTACTTCCATGATGATCGACTTAATAAAAGGTGTTAACATAGAAGAAGCCCTAAGTTTAGTGGAAATATTCTTAGGAATGATAAAAAAGGAAGTAACCGATGAAGAAGAATTGGAAAAATTAGAAGATGCTGTAGTCCTTAAAAATATTTCCAACATGCCTGCTAGGGTAAAATGTGCAGTTTTAGCTTGGCATACATTGAGGGAAGCTCTTTCAGGTTTATAAAAATAAATGCTATTCCCTTTAATTGATATGGGAATAGCATTATTTTTTTAGAACAGTGGACAGGGTCTTAACTTAGCTACAAATTAAAAATAGAAATAACGTATAAACAATGCCCATATTAAATATATTCGAGGCAATTGATAGGACATATTTATAAAGATAAGATTGGACTTTAATAATTGTGGAGACTGTAATAAATTTTGTGCTTTAAGTAAGTTTGATTACTCTGATCTGACAAGAAAATTTAGATTAAATTTAGATAATAATTTTTCAAATTTGATACTTTAGTTTTAGTTTGCCAAAATTATAGGGAAATATACATAAATTCTTATAATTTTGGCAATAATTTTAAACATGGAGAAATGTGTTCATTTTTTTAGTTAGGTGGTTTCTAGGTAAATAATGGCCTAGGCCATTATTTACCTAGAAACCACCTGTTAAATCCTATTCCCCAAGTTTTTCTATAGATTTAGGGTGCATTGTTTCAATTTTAAAGATATTGTTC